>CAXUCS010000067.1:0-8318 GCA_964249365.1 uncultured Caulobacteraceae bacterium
ATCCAGGACAGCGCGGACAACCTCACCCGCTTCCTGGTGCTGGCGCGACCGGAGGACCATGACGCCCTATCGCCTGCACCATAGCCCGTCCACCGCCGCGCTGGCGGTGCACTGGATGCTGATCGAGCTCGGCGTACCCTTCGAGCTGGAGCCGGTGGACTTCGCCACGCGCCAGCAGCGCTCGCCCGCGTTCCTGGCCATCAACCCGAGCGGACGCGTGCCGGTGCTCCTCGTGGACGGGGAGCACCGCACCGAGGTCGCGGCGCTGCTGATGCTCCTGGCCGAGCGGCACCCGCAGGCGCGGTTCGCGCCGGAGCCCGGCGCGGCGGCGAGGGCGGACTATCTCCAGCAGACGCTGTTCATGGCCAACACGCTCCAGCCCTTGTTCCGCGCCTGGTACTACCCGCAAGAGCCCGCCGGCCCCGGCGCGGAGGACGCGGTGCGGGCGCGCGCGGAAGTGGAGATCGGGGCGGTGTGGGCGCGCTATGACGCCCGCTTCGCCGATGGCCGGACCCACCTCCTGGGCGAAGCCTTCAGCGTGGCGGACATGCTTCTCACCATGCTGGCCCGCTGGAGCCGCAACCTGCCCCGCCCGGCGGAGACCTTCCCGCACCTGGGATGCTACATTCGATCACATGCGCACCCGTCCGGCGCTCCGCGAGGTCCACCGGCGGGAGGGCCTGCGCGACTGGATCGACGGATGAGCCTCAGCGCACCCCGCCGCCGAGCGCCTGGTAGAGCGCGATCAGGTTGTTGGCGCGGGTGAGCTTGGCGGTGACGAGGTTCTCCTGGGCGTCGTAGAGGGTCACCTGGGCGTTCAGGACGTTGAGATAGGTGTCGCTGCCGCGGCTGTAGCGCGCCTGGCTGAGGCCGAAGCTGCCGCGCAGCGCGTCCACTTCCCGCACGTTGGCCTCCACGAGGGCGCCGATCTGGCCGCGCTGGGCGAGCTGGTCGGCCGTCTCGCGGAAGGCGGTCTGGATCGCCTTCTCGTACTGGGCGAGCGCCACGCTCTTCTCCACCTTGGCATAGCGGAGGTTGGCCGCGTTCACGCCGGCGTCGAAGATCGGCAGGGTGACCTGGGGCGTGAAGGTCCAGGCGCCCGAGCCCGCGGCGAACAGGCTGGTCAGAGACAGGGCCGTCGAACCGCCTCCGCCCGTGAGCTCCAGCGTGGGGAAGAAGGCCGCCCGCGCCGCGCCGATGTTGGCGTTGTAGCTCTTCAGCGTATGCTCCGCCTCCATCACGTCCGGCCGGCGCAGCAGCACCTCGGAGCTGACGCCCGCGGGCAGGTCGCCCAGCGTGTAGAAGGTGTCGCCGAGCGCGGCGGGCAGCAGGTCGGGCGAGACGGGCGCGCCGACGAGCAGCGTCAGGGCGTTGACGTCCTGGGCGAGCGTGGTGGTGTAGGTGACCACGCCGGCCCTGGCCTGCTCCAGCGCGCTGTCGGCCTGGCGCACGTCGAGCTCGGATGCGACCCCCCCGCGGAAGCGGGCGGTGGTGAGGTCCAGCGCCTTCTGGTCGCTCTTCACCGTCTCGTTGGCGACGTCCAGCCGCTCCTTGTCGGCGGCGTAGGTGACATAGCCGGTCGCGACCTGTGAGATCAGGCTGATCTGCTGGGCGCGCCGGGCTTCCTCCGTGGCCAGGTACTGCTCCAGCGAGGCCTTGGTCAGGCTGCGGACCCGCCCCCAGAGGTCGAGCTCGTAGTTGGAGACGCCGAGCGTGGCCGAATAGTATTTGACCGTGACGCTCGGGATGCTGGCGACCGCCGTGCCGACGCCGCCGGTCCCGGGCGTGTCGGTGACGCCCGACTCGGCCCCGAGCACCGAGCCCGGCAGGTGCTCCAGCGTGCCGTTGGCGGTGGCGTCCACATGCGGGAAGAGGTCGGCGCGCTGGATGCGGTACTGCGCATGCGCTTCGGCGATGTTGAGGACGCTCACGCGCAGGTCGCGGTTGTTGTCGAGCGCGAGCTGGATCACCTGCCTGAGCTTGGGGTCTGTGAAGAAGTCGCGCCAGCCAAGGTCCGGCGCGGCGGTCTGCACAGGCTCGGCCGCACCGTAGGCTCCGCCCTGCGGCAGGGCGGCGGGTACGGGCGCGGCGGGGCGCTCGTACTTGGGGGCCATGGTGCAGCCGGCGACGAGCGTGGCGGTCGAGGCGGCCGCCGCGAGGCGGCGGAGGACGGGCGCGCGCATCCTCAGGTCCTCCCCACATTGGCGTCGGTGATCTGGTCCGCCGGGCTGGAGCGCGGCTGCGGCGGGGAAACCTTGCGGACCAGGACGTAGAACAGCGGCACAAAGAAGATCGCCAGGATGGTGGCCCCGACCATGCCCCCGATCACGCCGGTGCCGATGTCGTTCTGACCGCCGGAGCCCGCCCCGTTCGAGACGGCCAGCGGGAACACCCCCACCACGAAGGCGAGCGAGGTCATCAGGATCGGCCGCAGCCGCAGCCGCGCCGCCTCCAGCGCGGCCTCCACGGCGCTCTTGCCGCCGCGGGTCGCGGCCTCGGCGAACTCCACGATCAGGATGGCGTTCTTGGCCGCCAGCCCCATGGTGGTGAGAAGGCCGACCTGGAAGAAGACGTCGTTGGAGAGACCCCGCAGCGTCACCGCCAGGACCGCGCCGATGATCCCGAGCGGCACCACGAGAAGGACCGCCACCGGCACCGACCAGCTCTCGTAGAGCGCCGCCAGCGCCAGGAAGATGACCACGAACGAGAGGGAGAACAGCAGCGGGCGCTGGGAGCCGGCGTTGCGCTCCTCGTAGGACAGGCCCGTCCACTCCAGCCCGATGCCCGGGCCGAGCTTCTTCACCATGGCCTCCAGCTTGTCGAGGGCTGCGCCCGAGCTGACCCCCGGGGCCGGCTGGCCCTGGATTTCGAGCGCGGGAATGGCGTTGTAGCGCCCGAGCTGCGCCGGCCCGCTCGCCCAGTGCGAGGTGGAGAAGGCGGAGAAGGGGGCGAGCTCTCCGGTCGATCCCCGGACGTACCAGTCGTTCAGGTCCTCCGGCTTGGAGCGGAAGGCCGCGTCGCCCTGGACGTAGACGTGCTTCACCCGGCCCCGGTCGACGAAGTCGTTGACGTAGGTGGAGCCCCAGGCGGTGCCGATGGTGTCGTTCACGTCGGCGAGCGAGAGGCCGAGCGCATTGGCCTTGGACTGGTCGATGTCGACCTTGAGCTGGGGCTGGTCGGGCAGGCTGTTGGGACGGGTGGCCAGGAGCCCGGGGTCCTTACCCGCCATGCCGAGGAGCTTCATCTGGGCGCCCACCAGCGCGGCGTGGCCGAGGCCGCCCTGGTCCTCCAGCTCCAGGTCGAAGCCGGTGGCGTTGCCGAGCTCCGACACCGCGGGCGGGGTCAGCGCGATCACCGCGGCGTCGTGGATCTGCGACAGGTAGCCGAAGGAGCGGGCGACCACCGCCTGGGCCTTGTTCCTGGCGCCCGGCCGCTCGCCGAACGGCTTCATGGGCAGGAAGCACTGACCGGCGTTCTGCCCCTGGCCGGCGAAGCTGAAACCCGCGAGGCAGAAGACGCCGCGGACCGCGCCCATCTCCTTGGTGAGGTAGTAGTGCTCCACCTCTTTCTCCACCGCGACGGTGCGGGACAGGACCGCCCCGGGAGGGAGCTGGATGATGACGAAGGCCACCCCCTGGTCCTCCTCAGGCAGGAAGCCGGAAGCCAGGTGCAGGAAGAGGAAGGCCATCACGCCGACGATGGCGAGGTAAAGGACGCTGTAGGGGATCCAGCGCCGGGTGATGTGCTTCAATGCGCCTTCGTAATCACGCACGCCGCGATCGAAGGTCTTGTTAAACCAGCCGAAGAAGCCGCCGCGCTTGGCCTTCACCGCGCCCTTGGGCTTGAGCAGGGTGGCGCAGAGCGCAGGTGTCAGGATCAGCGCCACCGCGACGGAGAGCACCATGGCCGAGACGATGGTGACGGAGAACTGGCGGTAGATCACCCCGGTAGAGCCGCCGAAGAAGGCCATGGGGAGAAAGACGGCGGTTAGCACCAGCGCGATGCCGATCAGCGCCCCGGTGATCTCGTCCATCGACTTGCGGGCCGCGTCGGCGGGCGAAAGCCCTTCCTCCTCGATCAGGCGCTCGACGTTCTCCACCACCACGATGGCGTCGTCGACGAGCAGGCCTATCGCCAGCACCATGGCGAACATGGTCAGCGTGTTGATCGAATAGCCGAAGGCGGCGAGCAGGCCGAAGGTGCCGAGCAGCACCACCGGCACCGCTATGGTGGGGATCAGCGTGGCGCGGAAGTTCTGCAGGAACAGGTACATGACGACGAAGACGAGGAGGATGGCCTCGATCAGGGTCTTGATGACGTCCTCGATGGAGAGCTGCACGAACGGGGTGGTGTCGTAGGCGAAGTCCACCTTCACGTCGGGCGGCAGGGAGGCCTGCAGCTCGGCCACCTTGGCCTTCACCGCCTTGGCGGTGCTGAGCGCGTTGGCGCCCGGCGCGAGCTTGATTCCCATGCCGCTGGCGGGGTGGCCGTTGTAGCGGGCGAGGAGGGTGTAGTTGTCCTGCCCCATCTCCACGTGGCCCACGTCCTTGAGGTAGACGGTGGCGCCCGCCGTCGACGACTTGAGCACGATGTTGCGGAACTGCTCGGGCGTCTGCAGTCGCGACTGGCTGGTCACCACGGCGTTCAGCTGCTGGTTGCCCGCCACCGGAAGCTGGCCGAGCTGGCCTGATGCGATCTGGGCGTTCTGGGCGGTGACGGCCGCCTTCACGTCGGTGACGCTGAGGCCGTAGCTGTTGAGCTTGTACGGGTCGAGCCAGATTCGGATGGCGTACTGGGCGCCGAGCAGCTGGGTGTCGCCCACGCCGTTGATCCGGCTGATGGGATCGAGCAGGCGGCTGTTCACCAGGTCGCTAAGATCTGCGTCCGTATGGGAGTCGTTGTCCGAATAGATGGCCATGTAGAGGAGGAAGTTCTTCGTGGCCTTGGCCACCACCACGCCTTCCAGCTGCACTTCCGACGGCAAGGTCGGTGTGGCGAGCTGCAGCTTGTTCTGGACCTGGACCTGGGCGATGTCGGGACTCGTGCCCTGTGCGAACGTCAGGGTGATGGTCGAGGTGCCCGAGGTGTCGCCGGTGGAGGAGATGTACTCCAGGTGGTCGAGCCCCTTCATCTGCTGCTCGATCGGCTGGGTGACTGTGGAGGTCACCGTGCCCGCGTCCGCCCCCGGATAGGTGGAGGTGATGGAGATGGAGGGCGGCGCGATCGGCGGGTACTGCGCCACCGGCAGGCTCATGATGGCGAGCGCGCCGACCAGCATGACGATGATGGCGATGACCCAGGCGAAGACGGGCCGGTCGATGAAGAAGCGGGACATGGTCGTCTACCTAGCCTGCGGCCTCAGCCGCCGGTCCCCTGGGCGCTTGTGGGCACGTCGGAGGCGGAGGTCACGGACGGCAATTTGGCGGGCACGGCCTTGACCGCCATGCCGGGCTGCAGCGTGAGCAGGCCCTCCACGATCAGCTTGTCGCCGGGATGGAGGCCTTCCGTCACGATCCACTTGTCGCCCACCACGCCCGCCGTCCTCAGCTGGCGCGGCTGGGCCTTGCCGCCGGGGCCGAGCACGAGCGCGGTCGCGTGGCCCAGCGGGTCGTGGGAGACGCCCTGCTGGGGCGCCAGGATGGCTTGGGGGTAGAGGCCCTCGTTCAGCTCCTCGCGCACGAACATGCCGGGGAGCAGCGTCCCGTCCGGGTTGGGGAAGACGGCGCGAAGCGTGACGGAGTCGGTGGACGGGTCCACTGTCACCTCCGAGAAGCGGAGCTCGCCGTCCCGCGGATAGGCGCTGTTGTCGGCGAGCATGAGCTTGACCTTGGCGCTGTCCGGGCCGGCGCGGTCGAGCTGGCCGTCGCTGAGCGCCTTTCTCAGCGTCAGCACCTGGTCGGCCGACTGGGTGACATCGACATAGATCGGGTCCATGGCCTGGATGGTGGCCAGGGCGTTGGTCTGCTGGGAGGAGACCAGCGCTCCCGGCGTCACCAGCGAGCGGCCGATCCGCCCGGAGATGGGCGCGCGCACCTTGGTGTAGCCGAGGTTGATGACGGCGGACTCCACCTGGGCCTGGTCGGACTGAACGGTCGCCAGAGCCTGCTTGTAGCTGGCCTGGGAGTTGTCGTTGTCCTGGCGGCTGACCGCATTGATCTTGACGAGTTCGGCGTAACGCTCCGCCTGCAGCCGGGCGCTGGTGAGCGCGGCCTCGCCGTTGGCGAGCTGGCCGCGCGCCTGGTCCAGCGTCGCCTGATAGGGGGCCGGATCGATCTGGTAGAGCACCTGGCCGGCGGTCACGTCGCCCCCTTCGGTGAACAGGCGCGCCTTGAGGATGCCGTTCACCTGCGGTCGCACGTCCGAGGTCAGGAACGGGCTGGTCCGACCGGGAAGCTCCGCGTTGCGAGGAACGCTGCCGGCCTCCACCGTCACCACGCCGACCTGCGGCGGCCCCTGCGGCGGCGGGGCGGGCTTGTGACAGGCGCCGCCCATGAGGCCAAGGGCGGCTGCGGCGCTCCATCGCGCCAGTTTCGAGACACACATGGAAGGTTTGACCATCACGCGGCAGGCCTGAACGGCCCTGCTCCAGCTTGAAAGTGAGCGTTCATTCTCACGTGGTAGTGTGGTATTCCTCTCACCCGCCGGCCGTCAAGGGTGGTTATGACGGCGCTGCAGCATGGAGCGTGGGCGTGGTCGCGTTGGAAAGTCAGCCGACGGAGCGCCCCTCCGCACCGCGCCGCACCAAGCAGGTGCTGGACGCAGCGGAGGCGTGCTTCCGCCGCCAGGGCTTCCACACCACCAGCATGGCCCAGATCGCCGCGGCGGCGCGGATGAGCGTCGGCCACATCTACCGCTACTTCCCGAGCAAGCACGACATCATCGCCGCCATCGTGGAGCGCGACGTGGCCGCCGCCATGGCCGACTTCGACGCGGTGGAGGACTCCACGGACGGGGTGTTCCCCGCGATCTTCCGCCACTGGCGCCAGAAGTTCGAGTGGATCGGCGACCGGCTGCGCTCCTGCCTGTGGCTGGAGATCCTGGCGGAGTCGGCGCGCAACCCGGCGGCCGCCGCCGTGGTGCGCGGCGCGCGGGCCAAGGTCGCACGGCGCATGTGCGAGTTGATCGAGGCCGCCGCCGAGGGCCGGTGGCCGCCCGAGGACATCCGCCAGAAGGTGGAGCTCCTCATGATGATGATGGACGCGGCCGCCTTCCGCACCATCAGCGACCCGGACTATTGCGCGGGGCGCGCCGCCGACCAGTTCCTCGGCTTCGCCCGCTGCATCTTCGAGCAGGACTGATTCCGCCCGGACGCGAAGCGCTCTAAAGGCCTGCCCCATGGCGATCGGCGTGTTCGACTCCGGCATCGGCGGCTTGAGCGTGCATCGCGCGCTGGTGGAGCGCCGCCCCAGTGCGGACTTCCTCTATTTCGCGGACCAGGCGAACTGCCCCATCGGGGAGCTGCCGGGCGAACGGATCGTCGACCTCGTCCGCCAGGGCGCCGTGCGGCTTTTCGAGGAGGGGGCGAACCTCGTGATCCTCGGCTGCAACACCGCCTGCGCCATCGCGCTCCGCCGGCTGCAGCAGACCTGGCTGCCCGGCTACCGCCAGGCGCTCGGACGCCCGGTCAATCTCCTCGGCATCATCGTGCCGACCATCGAGGCGGCCACCGGCCTGCCCTGGGAGCACGAGACGGAGCGGCGGGCGGAGCGGGTGGAGGCGGTGGACGTGGTGGCGATCTTCGCCACTCCCGCGACCGCCGGGAGCCGCGTCTACGAGATCGAGATCGACAAGCGGCGCGACGACGTGGCCGTCTTCACCGAACCGTGCCCGCTGCTGGCCCGCATGATCGAGGCCGGCGCGCCGGAGGCGGAGCTCGCCGGGTCGATCGCGGCGCACGTGCGCGCGCTCACCCTGCGGATAGGCCGCCATCCGGACCGGGCGATCCTCGGCTGCACCCATTACGAGATCGTGGCGGAGCTGTTCCGGGCGGCGCTGAAGCCCGGCACCCCCCTGATCCACCAGCCCGCCGCGGTCGCCGATGCGCTGGACCGCTACCTCCTGCGCCATCCGGAGTACGCCGCCGGCGGTTCGGGCCAGCGCCGCTTCCTCACCACAGGCGAGCCCCGCGCGCAGAACGGCCACGCCGAGACCTTCTGGGGCGCCCCCGTCCGGTTCGAGGCGGCGTAGATCAGGCGCGCGGGTGCGCCGCCTTCCAGTCCATCGCCTTGCGGACGCGGCGTTGCACGCTCGGGTGATCGTAGAAGATTATCTCCTCCAGGCGGGAGGGTGAGGAGGCGCGATACTCGATGGTCTTCACC
>CAXUCS010000067.1:8328-10000 GCA_964249365.1 uncultured Caulobacteraceae bacterium
GGAAAGGCCGTCGGGCTGGTTTGCCACGCGGAGCGAGAAGCTGTCGGCGTCCGACTCCATCGCGCGGGAGATCGTGTTGGTCAGCGGCGTGGCGAGGAGCCCGAGCGTGGCGGCGATCGCCGCCAGCGTCGGCAGCCCGACGGGGTCGCCGATGCCCCGCTCGCCCCCGCCGACCCATCGCGCCGCCCGCGGATAGGCGCGATCGACGATGAAGGCGCCCAGGATCGCCAGGAGCGCGGAAGCGGCCGTGGACCACAGGATGTGGCCGCGCTTGTAGTGGCCCATCTCGTGGCCGAAGACGCCCAGCACCTCCGCCTGGTCCGCGCCCTTGGCGAACATGACGTCGCTCATCGCCACCCGCGCCGAGCCGAACAGGCCCGACACGTTGGCGGTGTAACGGTTGGACTGTTTGGAGCCGTTGAAGATGTAGATCTTGTCGGAGGGTACGCCCGCCGTCTTCGCGAGCGCCACCACCTCGTCGCGCACCGGACCGTTCGGGGCGGGCGTGAAGGTGTTGAAGAGCGGCTCGACGAACACGGGACCGATCAGCATGACGAACACCAGTGCCGCAGCGGCCAGACCACCCGTCCAGATCCACCAGGTCCGCCGCGCCCGCCGGATCAGGAGGTAGAGGAGGAGCAGAAAGGCGACGCTGAACACCAGCGAGAGCGTGAGGCCGAGCAGCTGCTCGCCCAGCCAGCCGGCGAAGGGCTGGCTTGTCAGGTCGTAGGAGCGCTCCCGCCACCACCGGCTGTAGGCCGACCAGGGCAGCTCCAGCAGAGCGTCGGCCAGCACGAAGGCCGCCCCGACCGCCGCGACCGTCAGGCTCGGCCGGAGCCTCCGGCGCTCGATGCGCGCCTCGATCCGGGAGAGGAGGCCGCTCCGTGCGATCAGCACCGCGGCGATGACCGAGACCAGCCAGTTCCAGAGGATGAGCCATTCCCCGCCGTGCGTGTAGGCGGTGGCCCTGGCGTGAGCGGCCGGCGACAGCGTCGCCATATAGGCCGCCGTGGCCGCCGCCGGGTCGAAACTGGCCATGTGGCCCTCCTGCAGCCGAGCTTAGCTGCGGAGGCGGCAGTGTCAAAACCGCGAGGCTCAGCCGCCGCCGAACACAGCCCTGGCCATGGCCTGGCGCACCGGTAGCGCCTCCACCCCGGCAGCCTGGAGACGCTGGAGCACGTGCTCCAGCATGGCGGGGGTGCAGCCGTAGGGGCTGGGATCGTCGCAAACGTCGTGGGTGAAGAAGACGACCCATCCGGTCCTCGCCACCGCCGCCTCCACGGCGCGCTCCACGCCCGCCGCCGTCCAGCTCCGCCGCTCCAGCGGGTTGGCGCGGAGCTGGGCCAGGTCGATCATGCCCGCATTCACCCCCGGCGTGATCCCCCGCGCGCTGGCGTAGCGGGCGCCCATCACCGCCTTGGTGCGCGGCGTCACCGCGCCGTAGGGGTAGGCGTAGCTGGCCATGCGAGCGCCCGCGAGCGGCTGGAGCACCTCATCGGCCCCGTCCGCGTCGGCCCGCAGCGCGCGCGAGGACTGGGAAGGCGCGGGCGCGTGCGCATGGCCATGGGCGCCGATCTCGTGGCCCGCGGCGGCGACGGCGCGCAGGGCGGCCTCATCATAGTAGGCGATCCCCTCCTCCCGCCCGCCGCAGAAGCGGGCGGCGGCGTAGTAG
>CAXUCS010000068.1:0-9975 GCA_964249365.1 uncultured Caulobacteraceae bacterium
GGCCAAGGGCGGCGAGAAGACCGGCCCGCGCCCGACCGCCGCGCTGGAGCAGCTCAAGGCGGCGCAGGGCGGCGGCGAGCGGATCAGCGCCGTCGCCGAGATCGTGCGCGAGCAGAGCGACTACTACCACGCCACCAAGACGACCATCTACACCGCGCTCCTGAACACCATCGACCTGGCCCAGCTCGCCCAGCTGGACGTCAAGGCGGCGGCGGAGGAGATCCGCGACATCGTCGCCGAACTGGTGGCGATCAAGAACGTCTCCATGTCCGGGGCCGAGCAGGAGCACCTGGTCCAAGACATCATCAACGACGTCCTGGGCTACGGCCCGCTGGAGCCGCTCCTGGCGCGCGACGACATCGCCGACATCATGGTCAACGGGGCCGCGCGGGTCTTCATCGAGGTCGGCGGCAAGGTGCAGCTGACCAACGTCCGCTTCCGCGACAACCAGCAGCTGATGAACATCTGCCAGCGGATCGTCAGCCAGGTCGGGCGCCGCGTCGACGAGGCGAGCCCCATCTGCGACGCCCGCCTGCCGGACGGCAGCCGCGTCAACGTCATCGCCTCGCCGCTGGCCCTGGACGGGCCCACCCTGACCATCCGCAAGTTCAAGAAGGACAAGCTGACCATGCGCAACCTGGTGGACTACGCGTCCATCAGCCCGGAAGGGGCGCGCGTGCTCGGCGTGATCGGCGCCTCGCGCTGCAACGTCCTGATCTCCGGCGGCACGGGCTCGGGCAAGACCACGCTCCTGAACACCATGACCGCCTTCATCGACCCCGCCGAACGGGTGATCACCTGCGAGGACGCGGCCGAACTGCAGCTGCAGCAGCCCCATGTGGTGCGGCTGGAGACCCGACCGCCCAACCTGGAAGGGCAGGGCACCATCACCATGCGCGACCTGGTGAGGAACTGCCTGCGGATGCGTCCGGAGCGGATCATCGTGGGCGAGGTGCGCGGCCCGGAGGCCTTCGACCTCCTCCAGGCCATGAACACCGGCCACGACGGCTCCATGGGCACGCTCCACGCCAACAGCCCGCGCGAGGCCATCAGCCGCATCGAGTCCATGATCACCATGGGCGGCTACGGCCTGCCGTCGCGCACCATCCGCGAGATGGTGGTCGGCTCCATCGACGTGATCATCCAGGCCGCGCGCCTGCGCGACGGCTCGCGCCGCATCACCCACATCACGGAGGTGGTGGGGCTGGAAGGCGACGTCATCATCACCCAGGACCTGTTCCTCTACGAGATCACCGGCGAGGACGCCGGCGGCAAGGTGGCGGGCCGCCACCGCTCCACCGGCATAGCGCGTCCCCGCTTCTGGGACCGCGCCCGCTACTACGGTCTGGAGCGCGAACTCGCCGAAGCGCTGGACGCGGCGGAGTGAGGCGGGCGTGATCGTGCTCGCCTTCCTGCTGGCGCTCATCTTCGCGAGCGGCGTCGTGCTGTCGGTGGCCTGGAGCGACGGCGCCCACGCCAAGGCGCTGAAGCGAGCCCAGGGCCTGGGGCAGTCCGCCAAGGTCGACCGCACCCGGCGCTCGGGCCAGGACGCCGCCATAAACCGGCGCAAGCAGATCCTGACCAACCTCAAGGCCAACGAGCGCCAGCAGCGCAAGCAGTCGCTGACCTTGGAGAACCGCCTCGCCCAGGCGGGCCTTGCGCCCAACGTGCGCGGGTTCTGGATCATCAGCGGGGCGGTGGCCGTCCTGTTCCTGCTGATCGGCCTGGTGGTCTCGCACAATCCGCTGGTCGCGCTCGGGCTGGCGTTCGCCGCGGGTCTCGGGCTGCCGCGCTGGGCGCTCGGCTTCCTCGCCAAGCGGCGGCTGAAGAAGTTCACCGCCGCCTTCCCCGACGCCACCGACGTGATCGTGCGCGGCATCAAGTCCGGCCTGCCCGTGCACGACTGCCTCAAGGTCATCGCGGCCGAAGCGCCCAAGCCGCTGAACGAGGAGTTCCAGAAGATCGTGGAGAACCTCGGCATGGGCATGGCGATGGAGCAGTGCCTGGAGAAGCTCTACGCCCGCATGCCGACCAGCGAGGTGCGCTTCTTCGCCATCGTGCTCGGCATCCAGTCCAAGACTGGCGGCAACCTGGCCGAAGCGCTGAACAACCTTTCCGTCGTGCTGCGCGCGCGCAAGCTGATGCGCGAGAAGATCAAGGCCATGAGCGGCGAGGCGGTGGCGTCCGCCGGCATCATCGGCTGCTTGCCGGTCTGCATCATGCTCCTCGTCAGCCTGACCACGCCGAGCTACATGAAACCATTGCTGTTCGATCCGCGCGGCCACGTGCTCCTGATGATCGGCGCATTCTGGATGACCTGCGGCGTGCTGGTCATGCGCAAGATGATCAACTTCAAGTTCTGAGGCGGCGCGCGCATGGTCGACCTCATCACCGTCCTCGACAACCCGATGAACATCGTCTCGGGCGTGGTGGCGGCGGCGTGCTTCGGCACGGTGGCCACCATCGCCGCCCCGGTGATGAAGGGCGACAAGCTGGAAGGCCGGCTGAAGTCGGTCGCCAGCCGGCGCGAGGAGCTCCGCCGCCGCTCGCGCCAGCAGATCAAGGACGCCTCGCTGCGGCGCCAGGACAATGGCGTCCTGAAGGACATCATGGAGCGGCTGCAGGTGCGCCGGTTCCTCGAAGATCCCAAGGTCACCGACAAGCTGGCGCAGGCCGGTTTCCGCGGACCCAAGCCGCTCACGACCTTCTACTTCTTCCGCTTCCTGATGCCCTTCGTGCTGGCCCTGCTCGGGGCCACCTATCTCTTCGCCCTGCATTCGGTGAACTGGCCGGCGCAATGGCGCTTCGTCGCCTGCTTCTTCATGTTCGCCGCCGGCTACAAGGCTCCGGACGTCTACGTGAAGAACGTCGCCTCCAAGCGGCTGGCCTCCATCATGGCCGTCTTTCCCGATGCGCTCGACCTTCTCCTGATCTGCGTGGAGGCGGGCATGTCGATCGAGGCGGCGATCCAGAAGGTCGGCGCGGAGGTGGGCTCCTCCTCCATCGAACTCGCGGAGGAGCTGTCGCTCCTCTCGGCGGAGCTGTCCTACCTGCCCGAGCGGCGCCAGGCCTATGAGGGCCTCGCCAAGCGTACCAACCACCCTGGCATCAAGTCGGTCACCACCGCCATGACCCAGGCGGAGCGCTACGGCACGCCCTTAGGCACCGCGCTGCGCGTCATGGCCAAGGAGAACCGCGAGCTGCGCATCGCCGCGGCGGAGAAGAAGGCGGCCCAGCTTCCCGCCAAGCTGACCGTGCCGATGATCGTCTTCTTCCTCCCGGTGATCTTCATCGTGATCCTCGGCCCGGCGATCCTGAAGGTCCAGGACGTGGGCAAGACCAGCAACGCCCCCATCGTCTCCAACCACCCCGTCCCCGCGCACTGAGCGGGAGCGGACGGCCCGGGGCCTGGCTCAGTGGCCGAGAACCTTCACCCAAGCGGCGCCGACCGCGAACAATCCCGCCCCGGCGGCCAGCGCACCGGCGAAGGTAGTCCCGGCAGCCAAGGCTATCTGCCACGGCGCGAGCTGCACCTCCTGACGCTTGCGCGCGATGTCGGCAAGCATCTGGTCGATGTGCGCGATCTGCTCGCGCAGATCGAGCTCGTGGGACGGCGAGTCAACCACGGGCGCCCCTGCTATGGAGGAACAACGTAGTATAGCGGAGGCGAGGCGCCACGAGTCCGGCGGCTGCGGCGACCGATGAGGTTTAGCTACTCCGTGTCGGTGGCCGCCGCGTGCGGCTCGGCCCCGCAGGCCTCGCTCAGCAGGTGGAAGCGTTCGAGGTAGCGCACCTGGGCCGCGGGCGCGGGCAGGGGACGGATCGCCAGCGCATAGCCGTCCGGGGGCTGGCCGAAGAGCGCCCGAGCCTCGGCCACCGAGAAGCCCGCCAGCTGCACCGCCTCGTGGTAGGCCGAGGCCCGGTCGGCCGCCTTGATCAGCGCCCTGATGTTGGCCGGAGCCGAGGGCGGCAGGCCGAAACGCAGGTGGATCGCCGTCTCCAGCCCCCGTTCGAACCCCTTGTAGTCGAGCCCCAGCGCCGCCTTGAAGGGCGAGATCATGTCGCCCACCACATATTCGGGCGCGTCGTGCAGCAGCGCCGCCAGCCGCCAGCGCGGCTCCAGCGCCGGCTCCAGGTGCGCGCAGACCGCCTCCACCACCACCGAGTGCTGGGCCACCGAGAAGGCGTGCTCGCCGAGCGTCTGGCCGTTCCAGCGCGCGACCCGGGCGAGGCCGTGGGCGATGTCCTCGATCTCGATGTCGAAGGGCGAGGGGTTCAGGAGGTCGAGCCGCCGGCCGGAGAGCATCCTCTGCCAGGCCCGCTGCGGGCCGCCCCGGGCGCGGCGCGGCGGATCGGCCACCCGTCGCGTTCCCGCTCAACCGTGGACGTTCAGGTCGACCAGCCGGTCCACGCCATGGTCGCCCCCGTCGTGTCCCTCGTGCTGGCGGACGCGGAACTCGCCGACCACGAGGGGACCCGCCGCCGGCCCCTTGGCGACGTAGCCGACCAAACGGTAGCCCGACGGGCCGGGCGTGTCGGACGCGAGGAGATAGGTGACGTCGGCCCCGTTCGCGCCCACGCCGCCGGCGCGTATCTCCGCCCCGCCGTTGCGGGCGTTCACCTCGGCTCCGCGCGCGCCGCCCGCCGCCACCTTGGCGTTGTCGCCGTCCGCGTCGACCGTCAGGCCCGGCAGGCGTATGCTGGCCTTGTCGTCGGACGCGTTGAGGTGGAAGCCGGGCAGGTCGATGTGGGCCTGGTCGTGACCGCCCTCGCTGGCGATGTAGACGCCCGGCCCGTGGTTGGGACCCCGCGCCCCGGCCGGCGCCTCCGCCTTGAGCTGGGCGTCCAGGGCGGCCAGCCGCATGTCCGCCGACTGGCCGTCAAGCGGCCTCAGCAGCAGCGTCACGTCCTCCGATTGCGGGCCTGTGTAGGTACAGCTTCGGCCGTCTCCGGCCTGGCCCGTACGCGTCAAGCTTTCGACCGTCGGCGGGCAGTCGAGCCGGTCGACCGCGTGCATCGGGCGGGTGTCGAGGTCGAGCGCCAGGCCGCGGGGGAGCGGCTTGGGATGGCAGGCGGCGAGCGCTGCGCCCGCAGCGATCGCTAGTAGGACATGGGTTGCGCGCATCGGAGCCTCCTCCACGCCCGGGAGGCTCCCGCACGACCATCCCGCGGTCCAGTGAATTTGCGTTAAGCCGCGCGCCCGTTCAGGTGATGTGCTTGACCGCGACGGGATCGGAGGCCGGGAAGGTCTCCTCCACGCCCTCGTCGAGCAGTTCGTCGTGGCGACGCTTGGTCTCTTCCAGCGCGGCCTCGTCGGGGTTCAGGTCCCCCGCGGCGCGGTCGTCGTCGGCGTGGTCCGGCTTCTGGGTTTCGCTGGCCATGGTTCAGTCCTTGTAGTCGAGGTCTTCCAGATCATCGTCGGAAAGGGTCTCCGACTCCAGTTCGGCGGTCCCGCCCTTGGCGCCGTCGACGTCGGACAGGTCGCCGGCGTAGGTCAGTTCGACCTCGTGGGCCCCTTCCTTGTCGATCCCGTCCAGGAGATCGGGGTCGTCGGGGCCGAGGTCGTTCTCGTCGGCGGGATCCTCGGCGCCGAGGCCCTCGCCGTGGCGGGCGGCGAGGTCGTCGTCCTCCGCATCGTCGTCATCGTCGTCGCGCGCATCCTCGACGATCTCGTCGTCGTCCAGGTCCTCGCCGATCTCCGCCTCGTCGTCGCTCGCATCGCCGACGCGGGTGGTGACGTCGTAGACGTCGGGGATGTCCTCGAACTGCTCGGCGTCCTCGCCGCCGGAGCGCGCGAGGTCGTCGTTGGTGTTGTCCTCGTCGAAGGCCTCCGCCCCGTCCTGGTCGTCATGCTCGGGCGTGTCGACCATGGGTGCGCGATCCTCCTGTGCGCGGACGCAGGGTCCGCCGCCGTGGTCGCCAATCAACTCGGCGGCCGGTCATCCGTTCCTGGCCCGGACAGGTGCGCCGCGGGACCGGCGTGCTTGCCGCGCCCGCAGCCGAAGGCTAGACCGCCGCCGTTTCTACTCGGCGCGGGTCCTGCCGCCGCCCTACTCCGGAGGCCTGAACTTGGCTCGTGCGAAAATCGCCCTGATCGGCGCCGGCATGATCGGCGGCACCCTGGCCCACGTGGCCGCCCGCGAGGCGCTCGGCGACGTGGTCCTGTTCGACATCGCGGAGGGCGTGCCGCAGGGCAAGGCGCTGGACATCGCGGAGGGTTCCGCCGTGTTCGGCTCCGACGTGGCGCTCAGGGGCGCCAACGACTACGCCGACATCAAGGGCGCGGATGTGTGCATCGTCACCGCCGGCGTGCCGAGGAAGCCCGGCATGAGCCGCGACGACCTGCTGGGCATCAACCTCAAGGTGATGAAGGCGGTGGGCGAAGGGATCAAGGCGCACGCGCCGGATGCCTTCGTGATCTGCATCACCAACCCGCTGGACGCCATGGTGTGGGCGCTGCGCGAGTTCTCCGGCCTGCCCGCGGAGAAGGTGGTGGGCATGGCGGGCGTGCTGGACAGCGCCCGCTTCGCCTACTTCCTGGCCGAGAAGATGGGCGTGTCGGTGGAGGACGTGCACGCCTGGACGCTCGGCGGCCACGGCGACGACATGGTGCCCATGCCGCGCTTCTCCACCGTCGGCGGCCTCCCGCTGAACGTGCTGGTCGAGGAGGGCATGCTGTCCCAGGCGGACCTGGACGCCATCGTGAAGCGCACCCGCGGCGGCGGCGGCGAGATCGTTGCGCTGCTCAAGACCGGCTCGGCCTTCTACGCCCCGGCCGAGAGCGCCATCCGCATGGCGCAGAGCTACCTGAAGGACAAGAAGCGCGTCCTGCCCGCCGCCGCCCACCTGACCGGCCAGTATGGCCTTCGCGACCTCTACGTCGGCGTGCCGGTGGTGGTCGGCGCAGGCGGCGTGGAGCGCATCATCGAGTTCCCGATGGACGACGGCGAGAAGGCCGCGTTCGCCAAGTCGGTGGACTCGGTCAAGGGCCTGATCGAGGCCTGCAAGGGGATCGACGAGAGCCTGAAGGGCTTAGGCTAAGCATTCTCAAGGTCGCCGGTCAGGTGCGATAACAGGAAGTCGGCTCGCCTGGCGACCTCCACCTTCGGCAGGACGACGAGCTCGTAGCCGAGCACGGCGTAGTCCGCCCAGAGCCGCTCGGCCTCCGCCCGCGCGGCCTCGAAGCCGTGGCGGCGCTCTGGATCGCTCGCATAGATGTCCGGCCACGGCGGGGCGAAGAACACTTTGGGATGGTAGCGGTGCGCCCCGCCAAGCGTGCGGACCAGCGGCTCGCCCGTGGCGTGCTCCAGCGCGCTCGCGGCGTCCACCACGCCGCGGTCGAAGAACGTCCAGGCGCCGCCGGGGCGGGCGCTCTCCCGGTCCGCCATGGCGAGGTCGATCGTGCGTCTGGCGAAGGCGGTCAGGTCCCTCCATGGAAGCGCCGAGCCGCTGCGGGCCAACTCCTCGCGGACCACGCGCCGGCCCGGCTCCTCCACCACGGCGTGGCCGCGCCTGCGCAGTTCTACCAACAGGGTCGACTTGCCCCCGCCCGAACAGCCCGTGACGACCACCCGGCGGTCACTCAACGAGCCGCTCCAGCATTGACTGAGACCCCGTTGCAGCTATAACCGCGCACCTTCCGCCCGCGGGCCGATCCTCGCGGGCGCTTCCATTTGCGCGGCGGCCCCGCTGCGCCGTGACTGACAAGGTTCCTCTCCCATGTACGCGGTGATCAAGACCGGCGGAAAGCAGTACCGGGTGCAGCCGGGCGACCTCCTGGTGGTGGAGAAGCTCGAAGGCGCGCCGGGCGATGCGGTGACCTTCGACGAGGTGCTGATGTTCGGCGGCGCGGACGGCGTGACGGTCGGCGCGCCGCGGGTGGAGGGCGCTTCGGTGGCCGCGACCCTGATCGAGACCCGCAAGGGCGACAAGGTCTACACGGTGAAGAAGATCCGCCGCCAGGGCCATCGCCGCCACAAGAACCACCGCCAGACCGAGAGCGTGCTGCGCGTCACCGGCCTCACCGGCGCCGGCGCCGACGTGCGTTGGGACGGCGAGGTCGACCTCACGCCCCGCTCCACCCTGCGCGAGCGGGCCCGCAACCTCGGCCTCCGCGCCGACGTCCCGATCCCGGCCGACCACGCCCTGGTCGCCGAGGACGCCTAGGCGGCAGAAGGACAGGAGAACGAGATGGCTCACAAGAAGAGCGGCGGCTCGTCCCGCAACGGCCGCGACTCCGCCGGCCAGCGCCTGGGCGTGAAGAAGTTCGGCGGCGAGCATGCGCTCGCCGGCAACATCCTGGTGCGCCAGCGCGGCACCAAGTTCTGGCCGGGCCGGAACGTGGGCCTCGGGCGCGACCACACCCTGTTCGCCACCGCCACGGGCGCGGTGACCTTCACCACCAAGCGCGACGACCGCACCTACGTCTCGATCGTCCCGGCCAATGACGCCGTGGGCGTGATCGAGACCCCGACCACGGTCCTGGCCGCCGAATAGCCTCACGATCCAGGCGCTTCCCGGATCGTCCTGACGATCCGGACCGCAACTGGTCAGTCCCGCGGGGGAGTCCGGATCGCCGGGCTCCCCCGTTCTCGTTCCCCCGCCGGCGCAGGCGGCCCTTGCGGGCCGGGGAGGGGACGATGGACGCCGCAGGGCCGAGGATCGAGACGGCGAGGCTGGTGCTGAGGCCGCCTCACCCGTCCGACGCCGTTTATGTGGCCGAACTGGCCAACGATCCGGATGTCGCGCGCATGACCACGCGTGTGCCCTACCCCTATTGGTTGGCCGACGCCGAAGCCTTCCTGGCCCATGTCGCCGAAGCCGATCCGCAGGCCGACCGGCCGCTCCTGATCCTCCATCGCGACTTCGGGCCTATCGGGATGACCGGCTTCCACCGTGAGCCCGGCGCAAGCCTGATGGAGGTCGGCTATTGGCTTGGGCGCACCTTCCGGGGCCGGGGCCTGGCGACGGAAGCCGTCACCGCCGCCCTCGACTGGGCCCGGCGGGGCTGGGGCAAGCGCGGCGTGCTCTCCAGCCACTTCGCCGACAACGCCGCCTCCGCCCGAGTGCTGGAGAAGGCGGGCTTCCTGTACACGGGAGAGGTGGCGCAACGCTTCAGCCGCGGCCGCGGCTGTGAGGTCGCAACGCGGATGATGGTCTGGCTGGCTTGAAGGTCAGCCGGCCCCCCGCGCCTCGAAGATGGAGGCGAAGCCGTCCGCGCGCACGCGGCGGGCCAGGTCGCGCTTGATTCGCATGACGAGGCCCGGCCCCTGGAACACGAGCGCGGTGTAGATCTCCAACGACCACGAAACATAAAAAAAAAAAGCGTAGACGTCGGCGGCCGAAGTGACCCCGCCCGCGCCGACTAGCGCCAAGTCGGCGGAGCCGTTGGCGAGATGGAAGGCGTTGAGCGTGCGTGTGGCGAGGTCCATCAGCGGCGCGCCGGAGAGGCCCCCCTGCTCCTCGCGCCGGTGCGAGCGCAACCCTCCCGGCCGGTCCACCGTGGTGTTGGCCACGATGACGCCGTTCAGTCCGTTCTCGCGCGCCACGCTGACGATGTCGGAGACCTGGCCGTCCTTGAGGTCGGGCGCGACCTTGAGGAGGATGGGATGGTCGCCGTCCCGGTTCAGCGCCTCCCGCGCCGCTTTCAGCCGGCCGCACAGCTCCTCCAGCGCGGCGCGGCCCTGCAGGTCGCGCAGGCCCGGGGTATTGGGCGAGGAGACGTTCACCGCGAAGTAGTCGCACTGCCCCCAGAGCCGCTGCAGTCCGGTGACGTAGTCGCCGATACGGTCGGGGGAGTCCTTGTTGGCGCCGAGGTTGGTCCCGACCACGCCCGTCCGCCTCGCCTCCAGGCGCCGGGCGAAGGCGTCCAGGCCGGCGTTGTTGAACCCCATGCGGTTGATCACGCCGCGGTCGCGCTGCAGCCGGTACAGGCGGGGGCTGGGGTTGCCGGGCTGGGGCAGGGGGGTGACCGTG
>CAXUCS010000069.1:0-9684 GCA_964249365.1 uncultured Caulobacteraceae bacterium
GCCTCTATGTGGCGGGGCGGGGCGCCTCGCCCAATGAGGCGGGGCGTTACGAGCTGGACGCCGGCTTGGTCGACGGGACGAACGGGGCGGCGGGGGCGGTCGCCGCGCTGGAAGGCTTCCAGAGCCCGGTGCGGTGCGCCCGGGCGGTGATGGCCGAGACGCCGCACGTGCTCCTGGCCGGTTCGGGCGCCGCGGCCTTCGCCGGAGCGCACGGGCTTGCGCGCATCGAGGACCCGCAAGCCTGGTTCACGCCGGCGGGACGGGAGGAGTCCAACCATCCACCGGGACGCGCCCTGGCGCACGGTACGGTGGGCTGCGTGGCGCGCGACGGAGAGGGCCGTCTGGCGGCGGCCACTTCCACGGGCGGCGTGTTCGGCAAGCTCCTTGGTCGCGTCGGCGACACCCCGATCCCCGGCGCCGGGGTCTGGGCGGATCGGCGGGTCGCGATCTCCTGCACGGGTCAGGGCGAGTATTTCATCCGCACGGCCGCCGCCGCCCAGGTCGCGTTGCGCATGCGCCTGACGGGCGAGGGACTGGCCTCGGCCACGGCGGCCGCCCTGGGGGAGATCGCGCTCATGGGCGGAGAGGGCGGCATGATCGCGGTCAGCGCCGAGGGCGAGATCGCCATGCCGTTCGCCTCGGAGGGGATGAAGCGCGCCGCGCTGCATCCGGACGGCCGAGTCGAGGCTGAAGCATTCTAGCGCGCCGCCTCAGGCGGCGCAGACGGCCCGGGACGGGGCCGATGCGGTTCCGTCGAGGTCGAGCGCACCGGCCCGTACCGTTTCCACCATCCGTCGCATCCGACGCAGTTCCCGCCGCAGGTCGCGCCCGGTGACGAGCTCACGCACCAGGCGCGGGCTCATCGCCTCGATGTCGGCCCAGGCCTCGCCGAAGCAGCGCCGCTCGCAGGCGCGGCGCAGGTCGCGGGGACTGACCCGGAGCCGCTCCGCCCAGCCGGACTCGCAGATCGCCTCCGCGCCGCGGGAGGTCCAGAGCGCACGCAGCCGCCGCCGCCAGAGCGAACGGCGGAAGGCGACCACCGCCACCTCCAGCATCTCGTCGCAGGCGTGGTCCGGCTCGCCCCGCAGCCGGATGGCGTCGGACAATCCGCCAAGCGCGCGTCCGTCGGTGCGCGCGGAGGTCACGACCTGGACGTTGAGGCTGTGGCGGATCCTGCCGTCGACCCGCCGGACCATCTCGAACAGGGCGCGGTCCTCGCCCACCGCACGGGGCGGCAGGCCGCCGATCCGGCGGTAGGTCGCCGCGGTGATGGCGGCGGAGGCGCCGCAGTTCTGGTTGTGGCGGGGCCACGGGTCGTGCGGCTCGGGATCGACCCGGGCCACCATCTCCGCGACCAGCTGCTGGTACTCCCACTCCAGCTTGCCGCGCTCGAGGATGGCGAAGGGCAGCTCCATCAGCTCCACGGGATGGGCTTCGACATAGCCCGCCACCGCATCGACGCCCGCCTCGATCTCGCGCCGGTTGGCGGCGATCCAGTCGACCTCCACCAGGGTGTCGGCGTCAGTGGTGAGGATCAGGCCGTCCGCCGCCACCGCGTCCGCGGCGGCCTCCATGCCCAGGCGCCGCGCCCAGCCTGCGTTGGCGTAGGGCGCCGGCAGCTCCACTTCGAGGAGCGCCAGGGCGAAGGGCAGTTCGCCCGCGAGCGCGCGCACCTGATCGGCGGTGGCGTCGCGGCAGTTGTTCAGGAGCAGGATCACCAGGAGTTCGGCGAAGTCGAACTCCTCCTGGCCGGCGAGGGCGGCGAGGCAGGCGGCGATGCGCTCGGCTTCGTCCTTCACCGGTATGACGACGACCACCCGGGGGGTGTCGTGGAAAACCGGGCCGAGCCGTTCCTCGCGAACCTCGAAGTCTGGACGCGGTGTGGCGTTCATCGGGCGTCGCATCCCGGAGCGACCCGTGAGGGTCGGCCGGGGTCTGGCTCCTCGGTCTGGATGGGCGGCGGGCGGGGACACGGATCGTCCCGGACTGAGCGGCGGTTCAAGCGTGAGGCTCCCGGTGCAAAGCAAACGCCCTGGCGAGGGCCCGGCCTCCTCACGAGGCTGTAAGGAGGGTAGGGGGATTGGGCGCCGGGATCAAGCCGGCGCCAAGGACGCGCCATCTCGCACGCGCTACGGGCGCAGGCCCGTCAGCCGAAGCGGCCGGTGATATAGTCGGCGGTGCGGCCGGCCTTGGGGTTGGAGAACAGGCTGTCGGTGCGGGCGAACTCGATCAGCCGGCCGAGGTACATGAAGGCGGCGTGGTCGCTGATACGCGCGGCCTGCTGGAGGTTGTGGGTGACGATCACGATGGTGATGTCGCGCTTCAGCTCCACCAGGGTCTCCTCCAGCTTGGCGGTGGAGATGGGGTCGAGCGCCGACGCCGGCTCGTCCAGGAGCAGCACCTCGGGACGCACCGCCACGCCGCGGGCGACGCAGAGCCGCTGCTGCTGGCCGCCGGAGAGGCCCTGGCCGCCGGACTTCAGCTTGTCCTTGACCTCGTCCCACAGGGCGGCGCGGCGGAGGCTCTCCTCCACCCGCGCGTCCATGTCGGCCTTGGAAAGCTTCTCGTAGAGGCGCACGCCGAAGGCGACGTTGTCGTAGATCGACATGGGGAACGGCGTCGGCTGCTGGAACACCATGCCGATGCGCGACCGCAGCTCGGTCAGGTCCACGCCGCGGTCCAGGATGTTGCGCCCGTCGAGCAGGACCTCGCCCTCCGCGCGCTGGCCGGGATAGAGCGCATAGATGCGGTTTAGGGCGCGCAGCAGGGTCGACTTGCCGCAGCCGGACGGGCCCATCAGGGCGGTGATCGCGTTGCGCGCGAACGGGATGGCGACGGCGTAGAGCGACTGGTTCTTGCCGTAGAAGAAGTCGAGCGACCTCGTCTCCAGCTTGACCTTTCCGGCGGCGACCGGCTCGACGAAGCTCTCGAACGTCGGCGGCGGAGGCGGGTTGGCGGCGCGCGCGGGATCGGCCGGCGGCGCGGTCGGTTCGACGAAGCTCATGCGGGGCTCATCAGGGGCGTTTCTTCTCGGCGGCGAGCGCGCGCACGACGATGTTGGCGCCGAGCACGGCCACCGCGATCAGGAGCGCGCCGACCCAGGCGAGGCGGCGCCAGTCGTCGTAGGCGCTCAGCGCATAGTTGAAGATCACCGTCGGCAGGTTGGCCATCGGCTTGGTCATGTCCAGGCTGAAGAACTGGTTGTTCAGCGAGGTGAAAAGGAGCGGCGCGGTCTCGCCGGAGATGCGGGCGAAGGCGAGGAGCCCGCCGGTGATGATGCCGCCCGCCGCCGCCCGCCACATGATCCGGCGTATGGTGGTCCAGACCGGCGCCCCGAGCGCGATGCCGCTCTCCCGGAGCTGGCGCGACTGCAGCCGGAGCACGTCCTCGGTGGTGCGGGTCACCACGGGCGCGGCCAGCAGCGCCAGCGCGATGGCGCCGGCGATCCCGGAGAAGCCGCCGAGCGGCTTCACCGCCAACTGGTAGACAAAGAGGCCGACCAGGATGGACGGCGCCGACAGCAGCACGTCGTTGGTGAAGCGCACGACCCGGCCGTAGGCGGCGTCGCGGGAGTATTCGGCGAGCCAGGTCCCGGCCAGGACGCCCACTACCACCGCGATCGCCATGGCGAAGACGCAGAGGAGGAGGGAGCCGACGATGGCGTTGGCGAGTCCGCCCGGCTCTCCCGTCGACATGGTGCGGTGGGTGAAGACCTGCAGGTTCACCCCGCCGAGCCCGTTGAAGAGGAGCGAGAGCAGGATGGCCGCCAGGAAGGCCAGCGCCAGGAGCGTCGCCGCCGTGCAGGCGCCCACGAAGAGGCCGTTGGCGAGCTTGCGGGGTGCGCCCGAGCGGCGCTTCAGGACCGCGTCGGCCATCAGGCGTGATCCCTCGTGCCGAGCAGCGTGCGCGCGAGCGCCAGCACCGCGAAGGTGATCAGGAACAGCACGAAGCCGAGCGCCAGCAGGGCTGAGGTGTGCATGTCGCTGGTCGCCTCGGCGAACTCGTTGGCGATGGTGGAGGCGATGGTGGAGCCGCTGTCGAACACGCCCGTCGGGAAGCCGTGGCTGTTGCCGATCACGAAGGTGACCGCCATGGTCTCGCCGAGAGCCCGCCCGAGGCCCAGCATGACGGCGCCCACCGCGCTCTTCCGCACGTGGGGCAGGGTCACCGACCAGACCACCTCCAGGCTGGTGCAGCCGACCCCGTAGGCGCTCTCGCGCAGCTTCACCGGCACGGTGAGGAACAGCTCGCGAAGGGTCGCGGCGATGTAGGGCAGGATCATGATGGCCAGGATCAGGCTGGCCATCAGCAGGCCCGAGCCGTTCGGCACGCCCGAGAGTATGGTCTCCCAGACCGAACCGGGGGGCGCCAGGCCCATGAGCGGGATCTCGACATAGGTGGCGAAGAGCGGGGCCAGCACGAAGAGGCCCCACATGCCGTAGACGATGGAGGGCACGCCTGCGAGGAGCTCCACCGCGACGCCGATCGGGCGCCTGAGCGCGCGCGGGCAGAACTCGGTCAGATAGACCGCCACCCCGAAGGCGAGCGGCAGCGCCAGGACCAGGGCCAGGACGGCGGTGATCAGCGTGCCCACGATCGGGCCGGCCCCGCCATAGTCCTCCGTCACCGGGTTCCAGACGGTGGAGGTGAAGAACTTCAGCCCGAACTTGGCGAAGGCGGGCCAGCCGCCCACCAGAAGGGAGGCCAGGAGGCCGGCGATCGCGGCCAGGAGCAGGGTGGCCGCCGACAGGCAGAGCACACGGAAAACGGGATCGAACCTCGCCCCCGCGGGCGAGGCGCGCTTCAGGCGGCCCGCTGTCATCTCGGCCATGGGGAAGGCGTCCGCAGTCTGGGCGAAGGGGCCGCCGGACCGCGAGGGCCCGGCGGTATGTTCAGGCGTAACGCTCAGCGCGGCTTGTAGGGCGAGTTGACCTCGCTCGACCAGGCGTGGCGCACCATGGCCTTCACGTTGGAGGGCAGGGGTACGTAGGACAGGCTGGAGGCCATGCCGTCGCCGTTGCTGTAGGCCCAGTCGAAGAACTTCAAGACCTCGCCGGTCGCCGCGGGCTTGGGCGGGCTCTTGTAGACCAGGATGAAGGTCGCCCCCGCGATCGGCCAGGCGCCCGAGCCGGACTGGTTCAGGAGGCTCGGCGCGAAGCCGTTCTCCGACGAGAACTGCGCGTGGGCGGCGGCGGCGGTGAAGCTCTGCTCGCTGGGGTTCACGAAGGCGCCGTCGTGGTCGGCCATCCCGACGTAGGCGAGGCTGTTGGTCTTGGCGTAGGCGTATTCGACGTAGCCGATCGAGCCGGGCGTCTGTTTCACGAAGGCGGCGACGCCGTCGTTGCCCTTGCCGCCCTGGCCGACCGGCCATTGCACGCTGTCGCTGGCGCCGACCTTGGAGCCCCACTGCGGCGACACCGCCTTGAGGTAGGAGGTGTAGAGGAAGGTCGTGCCCGAGCCGTCGGAGCGGTGCACCACGGTGATCGGCAGGTTGGGGATGCGCTTGCCGGGGTTCAGCCGGGTGATCTGCGGGTCGGTCCAGCGCTTGATCTCGCCGAGGTAGATGGCGGCGAGCACCTGGCCGTTCAGATGGATCTCGCCAGGCGTCACGCCCGGCAGGTTCACCACCGGGGTGATGCCCACGATCACGGTGGGAAACTCCAGCAGGCCGAACTTCTGCAGGTCGGCCGCGGCGAGCGGCTTGTCGGACGCGCCGAAGTCCACCGTCTTGGCCTCGATCTGCTTGATGCCGCCGCCCGAGCCGATGCCCTGGTAGTTCAGGTGCGAACCGCCCTTGGCCGCATAGGCGTCGGCCCACTTGCCGTAGATGGGCGCGGGCGCGGTGGCCCCCGCCCCGGAGATGGTGGCCGCACCGGCGGCGCCGGCGAACAGCGCCGCGCCGAGGGCGACTGCAGCGAACGTCTTCATCGTTTCGTCTCCTTCGGCGCTTGGCCCCGGCGCCCCTGTCCTCCAGGCTTTATAGCCGCCCTGTCACAATTCCATGACGGACGGAACGGGCGTCGGCCGCCGGCCCGGAACCGCGCTGGGCAGACCGGCTTTAGCCTGCCAGTAAGCTTGGCCGTTTTTTGGGGAGGCGTGCGGGTGCTGCTGGAACCGGGTCGGACCTGCTGGCGGACGGCGGTCGCCGACCGCGCCGCCATGATCCTGGACACCCAGGACTATTTCCGCTTCGCCAAGGCGGCCATGCTGAGAGCGACGCGGTCGATCTACCTCCTCGGCTGGGCGTTTGATCCCCTGACGCAGTTCCTGCCGGACGCCACCGGCGGCGGACCCGCCGACGACCGCGCGGGCCCGTTCCTTCGCGACCTCGCCTGCACCAACCGCGACCTGGACGTGCGCATCCTGATCTGGAAGTCGGCCCTGCCCGTTGCGGCCTCCCAGCACTTCTTCCCGCACCGCGCCAAGGCCTGTTTCAAAGGATCTCCGGTCAGCTTCCGGCTGGACGACAGCGTGCCGCTCGGCGCTTGCCACCACCAGAAGGTGCTGGTGATCGACGACAGCCTCGCCTTCTGCGGCGGGGGCGACGTGACCACCGACCGGTGGGACTCCACCGCCCACCTCGACGGCGACCAGCGCCGCCACATGCCCTCCGGCGGGGTCCACGATCCCCGCCACGAGGTGATGATGATGGTGGACGGGGAGGCGGCGGAGATGTTGGCCGACCATTGCCGCCACCGCTGGGCGCGCGCGCGCGGCCGCGACATCCCCCCGCGCGACCCCGAGCTGAAGCCGAAGGCGGCGCCCTGGCCGGCCGAGGTGGAGCCGCAGTTCCGCGGCGTCCGCGTGGGCCTGGCCCGCACCGAGCCCGCCTGGCGGCGCCAGCCGGAGGTGCGCGAGAGCGAGGCGCTGCACCTCGCCGCCATCAGGGCGGCGAGGAAGACCCTCTATTTCGAAAACCAGTACTTCACCTCGCCTGCGATCGGCGAAGCGCTCGCCGCCCGGCTGGAGGCGGAGGACGGGCCGGAGGTGGTGGTGGTCTCCACCGAGCACAGCCCGAGCTATTTCGACCGCGCGACCATGGACAAGACCCGCTCCGCCCTGATCCGGCGGCTGCAGGGCGCGGACCGGTACGGCCGCTTCCACGCCTTCTGTCCTGAGACGGACGCGGGACGGACGGTAATCGTCCACGCCAAGCACACGATCGTGGACGACCGCTGGCTGCGCGCCGGTTCGACCAACCTGAACAACCGCTCCTCGGGCTTCGATACCGAATGCGACATCATGATCGAGGCGGCAGAGAATGATCGCGAGACCCGCGCCGCCATCCACCGGCACCGCTGCCGCACCATCGGCCACTTCCTGAACCGTCCGGGCGACGACGTGGAGGCGGCGGTGGAGCGTGAGGGCTCGCTCAACAAGGCGATCGAGCGGCTGGACGACGGCCCGCTCCGCCGCCTGCGCCGGCTCGGGCCGGTGCCGATCGGGCCGCTGGCGGCGCTGATTGCGGTGAACCACCTCGGCGACCCGGTCACCCCGGCGGACAGCTGGCGGCCGTGGCGCCGGCGGCGCGACCTGAGAGAAGGTCTGCGCCGGCTCGCCCCCGAACTCGCCGACCGGCCGCTCCTGACCGACACGCGCGCCGGGGTGGAGGAGGGCGCGCGCGAGGGCGAGCATCTGAGCGCGCCGCCGCCGCCCTCGCTCAAGGGCGAGGATTTCATGCCGACCGAGTGAGCGGCGCGGCTCCTTGCAAGCCCAGCGGCTGCACGCGATATCTAGCGCCCGGGCGTAGCGGTTCTGCCCGCCGCCCGGCCGAGCCACCGAAAGAAGCCTTTCAGCGATGCGCGATCCCGACATGCTTATGAGCCTCGTCCCCATGGTGGTCGAGCAGACCAGCCGGGGCGAGCGCGCCTTCGACATCTTCTCGCGCCTGCTGAAGGAGCGGATCATCTTCCTGACCGGCCCGGTGGAGGACGGCATGGCCTCCCTCATAACCGCCCAGCTCCTGTTCCTGGAGTCGGAGAACCCGAAGAAGGAGATCGCCATGTACATCAACTCGCCGGGCGGCGTGGTGACCAGCGGCCTCGCGATCTACGACACCATGCAGTACATCCGTTCGCCCGTCGCCACCGTCTGCACAGGCATGGCGGCGTCCATGGGCTCGTTCCTGCTGGCGGCGGGCGAGCCGGGGCACCGCGTGGCGCTGCCGAACGCCCGCATCATGGTGCACCAGCCGTCCGGCGGTTTCCGCGGCCAGGCCTCGGACATCGAGCGTCACGCCGAGGACATCATCAAGACCAAGCGTCGGCTCAACGAAATCTATGCCAAGCACACCGGCAAGGCGGTCGAGGACATCGAGCGTGCGCTCGACCGCGACAACTTCCTTTCCGCCGAGGAGGCGCAGACCTTCGGCCTCGTCGACCACGTCTATGAGAAGCGAGACGTCGCGGAGGGCGTGACGCCGGCCTGACCGGGCCGCCGGTGATGCGGGCGAAAGGGCTTGCGGCGATCGCGGCGGCGCTGGCGATGGCCGCGTCGACCCTTCCGGCCCAGGCCCAGGACGGCGCGATCGTGTTCCAGGTCGACGGAGTGCGCGACGCCGTCGGCCACGTGCGCGTGGACGTCTGCACGGAGGACAGCTTCCTGAAAAAGGATTGTCCCTACACCGGCGAGGCGGCGGCGGTGAAGGGCGTCACCACCGTACGGGTGGAGAGGGTGCCACCCGGGGCCTACGCGGCCCAGGTCTACCACGACCGGAACGACGACCACCGCGTCGACCGTTCCCGTCCGCTCGGGATCCCGCTGGAGGAGGTCGGCTTCACCAACGACGCCCCCGTGGGCCTGCGCGGGCCGAAGTGGGCCAAGGCCAAGGTCCTGCACGACACCGCCGAACAGACCCTGTCGGTGACGCTGAGGAAGTATCTCTGACCCATCGGCGCCGCGGCGCTCGGGCTTCAAGGCCTCAGAAGGCGTAGTAAGGTCCGGCGGACGTGCCCGCCGTCCGGCCTTCGATCGCGGTGTAGACGTTGCGCCCGTAGAAGAACGGCAGGCCGAAGTCGAAGCTGGTCGGGAAATCGTTCATCAGGTCTAGCGCCTGCGGATTGCCTCCAAGGCCCGGCAGGACCGAGACGTTGCTGGAAAGCAGGCTCTGGGCGTTGTCGAGGGTCAGCGTAGCGGTCGCGCCCAGACCATTCTGGCCCTGCAGGGTCGGCTGCAGCCTCAGGGGCGATGCGGGACAGTAGAACCCGGTGTATCCGCTCGCGGTGCACAGCGGGATGGCGCCATCCACGAACAGGTAGGACGTGCTGCCGCTGTCGATGAAGCTGTCGCTCAGCGTCTGGCCGTTATAGATCGCCGTGATCAGCCCGCCGCCGTCCGGGCTCGTCGACGCCGTGGTGGTCAGCACGGCGGCCGACCCCAGGCCGTTGTTGGTCTGGGTTCCGATGCCGAAATAGAGCGTGCCGCTGAGGCTCGCCACCGCCGTCGACGCCGCGGGCAGGCTGAGGATGCTGCCGTTGTTGTCCACGCTCATGGCGGCGACGGGATTTGGCAGCTGCTGGAAGGGCGCGGTGGTCGAAGCCGTCCGGGCGATGACCCCTGCACAGCCCGACGAGGGGCAGTCGTAGTAGATCGCCGCGGCGTAGCCCCCGGCGACGCATGCGCTGCCGCAGTCCGTCGCCGTGGTGCCGATGCCGAGGATGGCGTTGGCGCCGAGCGCCTGGACCG
>CAXUCS010000070.1:0-5219 GCA_964249365.1 uncultured Caulobacteraceae bacterium
TTCCGCGACCGCTTCCAGCTGCCGCCGGGCGTCATCTACCTCGACGGCAATTCTCTGGGGCCGCTGCCGCGCGCCACGCCCGCCCGCGTCGCCGCGATCGTGCAGCGGGAGTGGGGCGAGGGCCTGATCCGCAGCTGGAACGACGCGGGCTGGATCGACCAGCCCGCGCGGCTCGGCGCCAAGATCGCCCGGCTCGTCGGCGCGGCGTCGAACGAGGTGCTGGTCGCCGACTCCACCTCCGTCAACCTCTTCAAGCTCCTCGCCGCGGCGCTGAAGGCTACGCCGGGGCGCACGCTCATCCTGGCGGAAGCCGGCAACTTCCCGACCGACCTCTACATGGCGCAGGGCGTGGCGGAGGTCCTGCCCGGCGTTGAAGTGCGCGCGGTCGCCCGCGACGCGATCGCGTCCGCGCTCGACGGCAGGGTTGGCGTCCTTCTCCTTACCCACGTCCACTACAAGACGGGCGAGGCGTTCGACATGGCGGCGGCGACCCGCGCCGCCCACGCGGCGGGCGCGCTCACGCTCTGGGACCTCAGCCACAGCGCCGGCGCCGTGCCGGTCGAGCTGGATGCGGCGGGCGCGGACCTGGCGGTCGGCTGCGGCTACAAGTTCCTGAACGGCGGCCCGGGCGCGCCGGCCTTCCTCTATGTCGCCGAACGCCACCAGCAACGACTCCGCTCGCCCCTGCAGGGCTGGCTCGGCCACGCCGCGCCGTTCGACTTCGCCGACGGGTACCGGCCGGCGGACGGGGTGAAGCGGTTTCTCTGCGGCACGCCCGCGGTGATCGGCATGGCGGCGCTGGAGTGCGGGCTGGACCTCATGCTGGAAGCGGACCCGGCGGCGCTCCACGCCAAGTCGCAGGCGCTCTGCGACCTCTTCATCGCCGCGGTGGAGGCGCATTGCGCCGGCCAGGGTCTGGCGCTCGCCACGCCACGGCAGGGCCCGCGCGGAGCCCAGGTCTCCTTTCGCCACGCCCACGGCTACCCGGTCATGCAGGCCCTGATTGCGCGGGGCGTGATCGGCGACTTCCGCGCGCCCGACACCCTGCGCTTCGGCTTCCCTGGATTATACCTGTCGTATGAGGACGTCTGGCGCGCGGCTCAGGTGCTCGGCGAGGTGCTCGAAAGCGGGGCCTGGCGCGAGCTGGCCTACCAGACGCAAGCGGCGGTGACCTGACGCCTCTCTCCTGCGGGCGAAGGGGGCCATACCTCCCCTTCGAAGTGGCGCGAGGCGGCGCACGGGCCTAAGGTGCGACGCCCTGACCGGAGAGCTCCCATGCCGCTCGACACCGCCGAAGAGGTTCGCGCCGCCGCCCCCGTCCAGACCTACCGCTGGGACGATCCGCTGGACCTCGCCTCACGCCTGACCGAGGAGGAGCGGATGATCAGCGAGGCGGCGCGGTCCTACGCCCGCGAGCGCCTGCTGCCGCGTGTGGTCTCCGCCTTCGCCGACGAGCGGTTCGACCGCGAGATCATGACGGAGATGGGCGAGCTCGGCTTCCTCGGCGCAACCCTGCCCGAACAGTACGGCGGGGCCGGCGCCTCCCACGTCGCCTACGGCCTGATCGCGCGCGAGGTGGAGGCGATCGACTCGGGCTACCGCTCGGCCATGAGCGTGCAGTCCTCGCTCGCCATGTACCCCATCTACGCCTTCGGCTCGGAGGAGCAGCGGATGCGCTGGCTGCCCGCCATGGCGCGCGGCGAGCTGGTCGGCTGCTTCGGGCTGACGGAGTCGGAGGGCGGCTCGGACCCCGGCTCCATGCGCACGGTCGCGAAGCGCGCGGACGGCGGCTATGTCCTGAACGGGGCGAAATACTGGATCACCAACTCGCCCATCTCAGACCTGGCGGTGGTCTGGGCCAAGCTCGACGGCGACATCCGCGGCTTCGTGGTGGAGCGCGGCTTCGAGGGTTTCACCACCACCAAGATCGACCACAAGCTCAGTCTTCGGGCCTCCATCACCGGGGACATCGGGCTTTCCGACGTGTTCGTGCCGGAAGCCAACCTCCTGCCGGGCGTGCGGGGCCTGCGCGGCCCGTTCTCCTGCCTGAACAAGGCCCGCTACGGGATAGCCTGGGGCGCCATGGGTGCGGCGGAGTTCTGCCTTCACGTCACGCGCGACTATGTGGGCGGGCGCACCCTGTTCGGCCGCCCGCTTTCGGCCCGCCAGCTGGTGCAGAAGAAGCTGGCCGACATGTCCACCGAGATCGCGCTCGGCTTCGAGGGCGCGCTCCAGCTCGGCCGCATGCTGGACCAGGGCGCCTTCGTGCCGGAGGCCATATCCATGATGAAGCGCAACAACTGCGGCAAGGCCATCGCGATCGCGCGGGAGGCGCGCGACATGCACGGCGGCGCCGGCATCTCGGGCGAGCACCACGTGCTGCGCCACGCCATCAACCTGGAGACGGTGAACACCTACGAGGGCGCCCACGACGTCCACGCCCTGATCCTCGGGCGGGCGATCACGGGGCAGAACGCGTTCTGAGGTCGGCTCAGTTCGCCGCGCGCCGCAGCAGCGCCATGTAGTTGACCGGCGCGATGCGCTCGGCGGCGGCGGCGATCTTCGCGTCGAGCCCCACGAGCACGCGGGGCCGGCGGCGCTCCACCGCGCTGATGATCCGCTCCGCCGCGATCGCCGGAGACAGCCGCAGCTTCGTTTCCGCGAACTTCAGCCGCTCCGCCGCCAGCGACTCGGGCGTGTTCTGCGGCAGGCGGGCGTTGCGGGCGATGGCGGTGGCGATACCGCCCGGGTGAACGACCGTCACGCCGACGGGGCTGTTCGCCAGCTCGTGGCGCAGCGACTCCGAGAAGCCCCGGACCGCGAACTTGCTGGACACGTAGGCGGTCTGGCCGGGCGGGGCGATGATGCCGAAGATGCTGGACAGGTTCACCAGCCGCGCGTCGTCGCTCGCTCGCAGCACCGGCAGGAAGGCGCGCGTCATCCTGACCACGCCGAAGAAGTTGATCGACAGCAGCCAGTCGAAGTCGGACGGCGACACCTGCTCGAACGTGCCGCCGAGCGCCACGCCGGCATTGTTGACCAAGATGTCGAGGTCGGCGTGCGCGGTCCTCACCGAGGCCGGGAAGGCGGCGATCTGGGCGGGGTCGGAAACGTCCAGCCGATGCCGGCTGACCTTCACGCCGGAGGTGAGCGCGGCCGCCGTCTCCTCCAGGCCGGCGGTGTTCAGGTCCGCCAGCGCCAGGTTGCAGCCGCGCTCCGCCAGCCCGGCCGCGAGCGCCCGGCCGATGCCGCTGGCCGCGCCGGTGATCAGGGCGGTGCGGCCTTCCAGCCGCATGCGGCGGGTGGCGGTTGTCATCGTTCGATCGCCGAATAGACGAGGCTGCGGAGCTGGCCCCGGAAGTTGAAGCTGGTGGAGGGCAGGAGCTGGGTCAGGAAGACCACCACGAGGTCCTCGTGCGGATCGACCCAGAAGGCGGTGGAGGCCGCCCCGCCCCAGTAGTAGTCGCCCTGACTTGCCGTGCCGGCCCGCACGCCGTCGGTGGTCACCGCAAAGCCGAGCCCGAAGCCGACGCCGAAGGGCGTGGTCTCCGAGAAGCCGTCCAGCGCCAGCTCGGTCAGCGAGGCGCCTCCCGGCAGGTGGTTGGCGGTCATGAGCCTGAGCGTCCGCGGGCCGATGATGCGACGACCGTCAAGCTCGCCGCCCCGCCGCAGCATCTCGCAGAAGCGGTGGTAATCGGAAAGCGTAGAGACGAGGCCTCCTCCGCCCGACTCGAAGCGCGGCGCGCGCAGGTAATGGCTCTTCTCCGGGTCATCCTGCAGGGCGGACGTCTTGTCCGCGCAACGCTGGTAGCAGGCGGCGAAGCGGGCCGCCTGCTCCGGACGCACGTGGAAGCCGGTGTCGGCCATGCCGAGCGGTTCGAAAATCTCGCTCCGCAGCACCTCGCTCAAGGGTCGGGCCGCCAGGCGCTGCACCAGCGCGCCCACCACGTCGGTGGCGAAGCTGTACTCCCATTGCGTGCCCGGCTGGTAGCGCAGCGGCACGCGCCCGAGCTTGGCGACGAAGAGGTCGAGGTCCTCGCCCTCGCGCCCGATGCGCTCGGCGACATAGGCCTGATCCACGGGGTGGCGCAGGCCGGGCACGCCGAGCGTTTCCAGGAGCGCGCCGTAGGTCAGGCCGGCGGTGTGGCTCAGGATCTGGCGGAAGGTCACGGGCTTGGACGGCGCCTCGGTGACCATCGCTTCGCTTTCGCCGGAGACCCAGACGCGCAGGTCCCTCCACTCCGGCAGGACCTTGGCGACCGGATCGTCGAGCTGGAACAGCCCGCGCTCCCACAACTGCATCAGGGCGACGGAGGCGACCGGCTTGGTCATGGAATAGATGCGCACCACCGTGTCGTCCGCCCACGGCCGGGCGCGCTCCCGGTCCATCAGGCCAAAGGCGCGCCGATAGGCGACCTCCCCGTAGCGGGCGACCAGCACCTCCGCACCGGCGATCCTGCCGGACGCGACATAGCCGTCCCCGATCAGGTCGGTGATCCGCTCCAGGCGAGGGACCGACAGGCCGGCGATGCTGTCCGCCATGGGCGTGCGTCCCTCAGTAGCCGTCGAGCCGGGCGAGCTGGTCGGCATGGTGGTCGGCGTCGCCGAACAGGACGCCCAGCACGCCGGCCCGCTTCATGTAGAGGCCGATGTCGATGGCGTCGGTCATGCCCACGCCCCCGTGCATCTGCACGCCCTCCTGCACCGCGAGCGTGGTCGCCAGGCCCGCCATGGCCTTGGCGACGTGGGCGGCGCGGGCGGCCTGCGGGCTGTCGAGGTCCATGAGCTGGGCGGCCTTGAGCACCGCGGCGCGGGCCACCTCCATCTCGCTGTAGAGGTGGGCAGCGCGGTGCTGCAGGGCCTGGAAGCTGCCGATCGCCCTGTCGAACTGCTTCCTGGTCTTCAGGTAGTCCATCGTCATGGCCATCGCGCCGGCGCCGACGCCGAGCAGTTCGGCCGCCGCGCCGGTGGAGACCGCGCTCCCGAGGCGTTCCAGCCCGGCCCAGCCCGCATCCACCTCGCCGATCACCGCGTCGGCGTCGAGCTGCACGCCCTCGAAGGTGACGCGCGAGGCGAGGCCGGCGTCGGCCAGCCGATCGGGCGAGGCGCAGAGGCCCGCCTGCCCCCGCTCGACAGCGAAGAGGGTGATCCCCTCCTGCTCGCTCGCGCTCACGCTCGTACGCGACGCCACGATCAGGAGGTCGCAGACGTGTCCCTGA
>CAXUCS010000070.1:5229-9550 GCA_964249365.1 uncultured Caulobacteraceae bacterium
GTCCGTGATGGACGAAGCGCTTCTCACCGGTGAGCCGAAAGCCGTTGCCCGACCTTTCCGCCTTCAGCGCGACGCGGTCCGGCCGGTGCTGCGGCCCCTCGTCCACCGCCAGCGCCGCCACCACCTCGCCGGAGACGACGCCGGGCAGCCAGCGCTCCCGCAGCCCCTCGCCGGCCTGCTTCAACGCCGTCGCCGCGCCGACGGAGGTGGAGAGGAAGGGGGAAGGCGTCAGGTTCCGCCCGATCTCCTCCAGCACGATCCCCGCCTCGACGTGGCCGAGCCCGAGCCCGCCGTCGGCCTCGGGGACCAGGATGCCGGTGAAGCCCATCTCGGCGAAACGGCCCCACAGCTCCCGCGAGAAGCCGGTCGCGTCGTTGGAGTCGCGCAGCGCGCGCAGGTGCGAAACGCCCGCCTGCTCGGCCATGAACGGGCGGGCGGTGTCGAGGAGGGCGTCCTGGTCCTCGGTGAGGTAAAGCGGCAAGGCCTCAGGCTCCCGGCAGCTCGAGAAGCCGCTTGGCGATGATGTTCAGCTGGACCTCCGAGGTCCCGCCCTCGATGGAGTTGGCCTTGGTGCGCAGCCACGCGCGCGCCGCCGCACCGCCGCCTGAGCGCTCGCTCTCCCATTCCAGCGCGTCGGAACCGCCCGCGGCCATCAGCAGCTCATGGCGCTGCTTGTTCAGCTCGGTGCCGTAGTATTTCATCATGGAGGGCTGGGCGGCGTGCGCCTTGCCGGCCTTGAGCTCGTCCATGAACCGCTCGCTCATGGCCCGGAAGGCCGCGGCGCGGACCTCGTAGGTGGCGATGCGCCCGCGCAGCACCGGCGCGTCCAGCCGCCCGTCCGCCTCGCGCCCGACCTGGTCGGCGGCGACGGCAGGCAGCGTGCGGGTTCCCACGCTGCCGGAAAGCCCGAGGCCGCTGATCATCTCCCGCTCGTGGCCCAGCAGGTATTTGGCGACGTCCCAGCCCCGGTTCAGCTCGCCGACCAGGTTCTTCTTGGGGACCTGCACGTCGTCGAAGAAGGTCTCGCAAAAGGGCGAGTAGCCGGAGATGAGCAGGATGGGGCGGGTGGAGACACCCGGGCTCTCCATGTCGAAGAGGACGAAGCTGATCCCGGCCTGCTTGACCGTCTTGTCGGTCCTGACCAGGCAGAAGATCCAGTCCGCCTTGTCGGCGAAGCTGGTCCAGACCTTCTGGCCGTTGACCAGGAAGTGGTCGCCCCGATCCTCCGCGGAGGTCTGCAGCCCGGCGAGGTCGGAGCCCGCGCCCGGCTCGGAGTAACCCTGGCACCAGCGGATCTCGCCGCGCGCGATCTTGGGCAGGTGCTCCAGCTTCTGGCTCTCGTTCCCGTACTTCAGGAGCGCCGGGCCGAGCATGGAGATGCCGAAGGAGTCCAAGGGCCTGCGGCAGCCGAGCCGGCCCATCTCCTCGTGCAGCACCTTGGCCTCGGCCGGCGAGAGGCCGCCGCCGCCGTAGGCCTTGGGCCAGTCCGGCACGGTCCAGCCGCGGCCGGCCATGGCGTCCAGCCACCCGCGCTGGGCGGCGGTCAGGACGCCGCGCCGGCCGCCCCAGACCACGTCCGCCTCGCTGCGGACGGGCTGGCGCAGCTCCGGCGGGCAGTGATCCTCCAGCCAGGCGCGGGTCTCGGCGCGGAAGGTCTCGGCCGGGCTGAGGGGCGCGTTCATGCCTCCAGCTTCTCCTTCCTGGCGGCCTTGTCCTGAAGGAGCTTGGACAGGTGGAAGTCCTTGGGCGGGCTGCGCTGCAGGCCCTCCACCACCTTGTCGAGCCCGACCTGGTCGGCCCAGAACATCGGACCGCCGGTGTAGGCGGGCCAGCCATAACCGTTCAGCCAGACGACATCGATGTCGCCGGCGCGCTGGGCCATGTGCTCCTCCAGGATCAGCGCACCCTCGTTGACCATGGGATAGAGCAGCCGCTCCAGGATTTCCCCGTCGGTGAACTCCCGCTGCGCCTCGCCGGAGCGCTTGGCGAAGTCGGCGATGACCGCCTGCACCTCGGGCGAGACCTTGCGGTTGCGCTTTTCGTCGTAGTCGTAGAAGCCGCGGCCGGTCTTCTGGCCGCGTCGGTCGCGCTCGCACAGCACGTCGCGGATCGTCTCGCCCCGGGACGCCTCCTTGTTCCAGCCGATGTCGAGGCCGGCGAGGTCGCTCATCTGGAACGGGCCCATGGGGAAGCCGTAGTCCAGCAGCACCTGGTCAACCCGGTCGTAGGGCGCGCCCTCCATGATCAGCTGGTTGGCCGCGCGCTGGCGGGGCGAGAGCATGCGGTTGCCGATGAAGCCGTCGCACACGCCCGCCACCACCGCGACCTTTCCGATCTTCTTCGACAACGCCATGGCGGTCGCCAGCACCTGCGGCGCGGTCTGGGCGCCGCGCACGATCTCCAGCAGCCGCATGACGTTGGCGGGCGAGAAGAAGTGCAGCCCGAGCACGCTCTGCGGCCGCTTCGTCGACGCCGCGATCTCGTCGATGTTCAGGTAGCTGGTGTTGGAGGCCAGGATGGCGCCCGGCTTGACGATGGCGTCGAGCCTGGCGAACACCTCCTTCTTGATCGCCATGTTCTCGAACACCGCCTCGATCACCAGGTCGCAGTCGGCGAGGTCGTCATAGGACAGGCTGTGGGACAGCCTGCCCATGGCGCCCTCCACCTGCTCCGCGGTCATGCGGCCCTTGGCGGCGGTGGCCTCGTAGTTCTTTCGAATGATCTGGACCCCACGGTCGAGCGGGCCCTGCTCGCGCTCCACCAGGGTCACGGCGATCCCGGCGGACAGGAAGTTCATCGCGATGCCGCCGCCCATGGTGCCGGCGCCCAGGATCCCGACCTTGTGGATGGGGATCAGCTGGGTGTCGGGGGCGATGTCGTCGATCTTGTTGGCCGCCCGCTCGGCGAAGAAGAGGTGACGGAGCGCCCTGGACTGGCCGCCGGCCATGAGCTTCATGAACAGCTCTCGCTCGCGCTTCATCCCCTCGGCGAACGGCAGCTCGGTCGCGGCCTGAACCGCCTGGATGCAGGCCTCCGGCGCCTCGAAACCCTTCAGCCGGCGCGCGTTCTCCTTGCGGAAGCGGTCGAAGACCCCCGCATCGGCCGTCCCGATCCTGTCGGTACGGCGGCTGGCGACCGGGTGTTCGGCGCGGCTCGCGACCTCGCGGGCGAAGGCCACGGCGTCGAGTTCGAGCGAGCCCTCCCCGACGATCCTGTCGACCAGCCCCATCGCCTCGGCCTTCTTCGCCGGGACGGGATCGCCCGTGACGACCATCGGCAGGGCGGCTTCCGCCCCGATCACGCGGGGCAGGCGCTGGGTGCCTCCCGCGCCCGGCAGGAGGCCGAGCTTGACCTCCGGCAGGCCGAGCTTCGCGGAGGGGGTCGCCACGCGGTAGTGGCAGCCGAGCGCCACCTCCAGCCCGCCGCCGAGAGCGGTGCCATGGATGGCGGCCACCACCGGCTTGGGGCAGGCCTCGATCGCGTCCACCACCGCCGGGAGACTGGGCTCGACGGGCGGCTTGCCGAACTCGGTGATGTCGGCGCCTGCGAAGAAGGTGCGCCCGCGCCCGATGATCACCACCGCCTTGACGGCCGCGTCCGAGCCCGCCTTCGAGATGGCCTCCACCAGCCCCTGACGCACCGCGGCGCCAAGCGCGTTCACCGGCGGATTGTCGCTGGCGATGACGAGCACCTCACCCGACGTCTGGGTGCTGATGACGGACATGGAGCGTCTCCCCGGCGGCTGACCCCACGCTTGCGGCGGGCGGCCCCGTCCATACCTCGTTTTTGAGGGTTGGAAACCCCACCGCGCCCCAGCGTGTGCGGCGTGGCGCTTGTGGAGGCCGACGTGGAAATCTATCGTCCGGACGCCGTCAAGGGCCAAACCGCAAATAGGATTTCAAGGGAGGGAAGGGTGCACGATGTATCCGGACGGCCCGTCGGCGCCACGGCCCCGGCCTGGCCCGCCGCCACCCTGAAGGCGATCGAGGCGAGGCTCTGCGCACCCGGCGAGAAGTTCGAGATGGAGGTGGTGGAGATCGCAGGCGCGCCCACCCGCACCTGGAAGAACCAGCTCCCAACCCTGGCCGCGCTCGCCCGCTCCGCCCGCTGCAGCTTCGGCGAGCGGGTTTTCCTCATCTATGAGGAAGAGCGCGTCACCTTCGAGGCCTGGTTCCGCGCCGCCGTCGCGCTCGCCGCCGAGATGCGGCGCTTGGGGGTGGGGCCGGGCGACCGGGTGGCGCTGTGCATGCGCAACCTGCCCGAATGGCCGGCGGCCTTCGTCGCCGCAACCAGCCTTGGGGCGGTCATCACCCCCCTGAAC
>CAXUCS010000071.1:0-9465 GCA_964249365.1 uncultured Caulobacteraceae bacterium
CAGTCGGGCTGTGGCGGTGCGGCGGCGTCCTGCGCCACCTCCGACGAGGGCGCCGGCGGAGGCTGCGGCGGCACGAAGCTGGCGGCGGCGGTTTCTGTCGGCGAAGCGCCGAGCTGGGGCTGCACCTCCACCCGCAGGTTCGGCTGGTCGGCCGAGCCCATCTCCACCGGCGGGCGCTCCACCGGGCCGCTCATGTCCTCGGGCGAGGCGATCAGGGACGCCAGCCGTATGTTCTGCCCGGCCTGGCGGCGGGCCAGCACGGTGAAGCCTGCGTCCAGCAGCTCCTCCACATTGTCGTCGCGGGCGGCGACGGACGGGCCGCCGAGCACGACGGTGATGAGGCGGTGACCATCCCGCACGCCGGAGGCCACCAGGTTGAAGCCGGCGAGCGAGGTGTAGCCCGTCTTCATGCCGTCCACCCCCGGCATCTTGGCCACCAGGTGGTTGTGGTTCGGCAGCAGCTTGCCGCGGAAGGTGAAGCTCTTCAGCCCGAAGAAGTGGTAGTATTGCGGGTAGTCCCGCATCACCGCGCGCGACAGGATGGCCATGTCGCGCGCCGACGAGATCTGCTGGCCGTCGGGCGGCAGGCCGGAGGCGTTGACGAAGCTCGTCTCCGTCATGCCGAGCTCGCGCGCCCGCAAGGTCATCAGCCGGGCGAAGGCCTCCTCCGATCCGCCCAGCCGCTCCGCCATCGCCACCGCCACGTCGTTGGCGGAATGCACGGTCATGGCGGGGATGGCCTCGGCCACGGTGAGCTCCTCGCCCGGGTGGGTGGAGACCTTGGACGGCATCATGGAATAGGCGTGGGGCGAGATGGTGATGACGTCGCCCATCCGGAGCCGCCCGGTCGCGAGCGCCTCAAAGGTCAGGTAGAGCGTCATCACCTTGGTCAAGGAGGCGGGGTGGCGGAGCGCGTCCGCCCGAAGCTGGTAGAGCACCTCGCCGGTGTTGGCGTCCTCCACGATGGCGGCGTACTTGGGCTGGTTGAAGAGGCCCTGTGCGACCGCCGGCGTCGGCAGGGCGCCGCCCGTCGCCGCGGAAGCGAACACCGCCAGTCCCAAGAGGGCCCGCTTGGCCGGAGAGGAGGCGGCGCGCCTTGGGACGGTGAGCGGCATCGGGGTATCCGTTGCTGTGGGTCGGCGGCCCCCCGACCGCCCGAGGCACGGTTTATGATGGGTGTCCAACCTTTCTCCAAGGTAAACAAGGTGTGAGGACGAGCGTGCCGCACAGGCTCCAAGCTGCGCCGCAGCGTAGCTATTGTGCGCTGCACAATCATCCTTGACGCTGAGATGAAAACGGGGCAATCCGCAAGCCTGCGGCGCTTGCCCGACCGGAGGGCGCATCTTCTCGCGTCGCGCCTCGGCCCCTAGGAGACGCAGCGATGGACATGAGCCCCGAAACCCTTGCGGGTCAGACTGAACAGGCGGCGCGCGCCGGCGCCGACGCCACCCGCGAGGCGGCCAACACCAGCGCCCTCGCGGCCCGGGACACGATGAACGCAGGCGCGGCCGCATTCGGCCAGGCCGCCTCCACGGGCGACCGCATGGTGCGGGATGCCATGGACCGCGCGTCCCATCTCGGCGACCAGGCTTTCAAGGAAGGGATGGAGAAGTCCATGACCGCACTGAACGACATGAACGCCCAGTCCAAGCGCAACCTGGAGGCCGTCGTGGAAAGCGTCACCGCCGCGACCAAGGGCGCCGAGCAGCTGTCGAACGAGGCCATGGCCTACACCAAGCGCGCAGTGGAAGGCCAGGTCGAGCAGGCCAAGGCGCTCTCCGGCGCGCGCAGCGTGCAGGAGGTGGTCGAGATGCAGACCGCCTACGCCAAGACCGCCATGGAGGCCTACATCGCCCAGATGAACAAGGCCGCCGAGATCATGTCGGGCGTCGTCAAGGAAAGCTTTCGCCCCCTGAACGAACGCGCCACCGCCCTCATGGAGACGATGCAGTCGGTCCGCTGAGCCTGTCTGCAGCGCTGTCCTGACACGAGGCCCGGGCGACATCGCCCGGGCCTTTCGCTTGCGCGGGGGGTGGAGCGGCCCCACTCAGCGCGTCGTCACGCTCACGCTGACGGCCATCCGCAGCGCCCTCGGTGGCCGTGCAAGGCGGGTGGATCATCCGGCCGGCGGACGGTGCCTTCCGACGGCGGTTCTCCGCTTCGGCTTGGCCAAGCCGCCCACGCGTCAAGCGCGGGCGACCGCAGTTCATCCGCCGGTGCGGCGCCTCCCGCCGACGCTCTGGGCGCCGCGCCGCATAAACGTGCGCCATGCGTGTCAAGGGCTTCCAACCCGGCGAGTTTCCCATATTTAATCGCTCGGGCGGCGGAGTTCGTGATGCGCCGCGGAGATGGTTCCTAGATGGCGGATCGTAAGCCAGGCGACTCGGGGGGCGGCGTTGGGTCGGCGGTCGTCACCCAGGTCAAGCCCAAGACGCAGAAGCCGTCTCTGTATCGCGTCCTGCTTCTGAACGACGACTATACGCCTATGGAGTTCGTGGTCTACGTGCTGGAGCGCTTCTTCAACAAGTCGCGCGAAGACGCCACGCGGATCATGCTGCACGTTCACCAGCATGGTGTCGGAGTGTGCGGCGTCTTCACCTACGAGGTCGCCGAAACCAAGGTGGCGCAAGTCGTCGACACGGCGCGGCGTCACCAGCATCCGCTCCAATGCACCATGGAAAAGGATTGAGAGGTCCGCCCATGCCGTCCTTCTCCCGCAACCTCGAAGAAACGCTGCATCGCGCGGTCGCTTACGCGAACCAGCGCAAGCACGAGTATGCGACGCTGGAGCACCTGCTGCTCAGCCTCGCCGACGACCAGGAGGCGACCGCGGTCATGCGCGCCTGCAACGTCGACCTGCCGGTCCTGAAGAAGAACCTCGTCAACTACCTCGATACCGAGCTGCGCTCGCTGATTGTGGACGACGGGGAGGACGCCAAGCCCACCGCCGGCTTCCAGCGCGTGATCCAGCGCGCGGTGATCCACGTCCAGTCCTCCGGGCGCGACGAGGTGACCGGCGCCAACGTGCTCGTCGCCGTCTTCTCCGAACGGGAGAGCCACGCGGCCTTCTTCCTGCAGGAGCAGGACATGACCCGCTACGACGCGGTGAACTTCATCGCGCACGGGATCGCCAAGAAGGCGGGGGCTTCGGAGCCCCGCAACGTCAAGGGCGCCACCGCAGCGGAGGAGGGCGGCGAGGAGAAGAACGCCAAGACCGGCGGCGAGGCGCTCGAAGCCTATTGCGTCAACCTCAACGAAAAGGCGCGGGCCGGCAAGGTCGACCCCCTGATCGGGCGCATGCTGGAGGTGGAGCGCGCGATCCAGGTCCTCTGCCGCCGCACCAAGAACAATCCGCTGCTGGTCGGCGACCCCGGCGTCGGCAAGACCGCCATCGCGGAAGGGCTGGCGCGCAAGATCGTCACCGACGACGTGCCCGAGGTGCTGTCGGGCGCCACGATCTTCAGCCTGGACATGGGTACGCTCCTGGCCGGCACCCGTTACCGTGGCGACTTCGAGGAACGGGTCAAGCAGGTGGTCAAGGAGCTGGAGAGCCACCCCAACGCCATCCTGTTCATCGACGAAATCCACACCGTCATCGGCGCGGGTGCCACCAGCGGGGGCGCGATGGACGCCTCCAACCTCCTCAAGCCCGCCTTGGCGTCCGGCTCGCTGAAGTGCATGGGCTCCACCACCTACAAGGAGTTCCGCCAGCATTTCGAGAAGGATCGCGCACTGGTCCGCCGCTTCCAGAAGATCGACGTGGTCGAACCGACGCTGGACGACTCCATCAAGATCCTGAAGGGCCTGAAGACCTACTACGAGGACTTCCACAAGCTGACCTACACCGACGACGCCATCAAGGCGGCGGTGGAGCTGTCGGCCAAGTACATCACCGACCGCAAGCTGCCCGACAAGGCGATCGACGTGATCGACGAGGCGGGCGCCAGCCAGATGCTGCTGCCGCAGGACAAGCGGCTGAAGACCATAGGGGTGAGCGAGGTCGAGGGCATCGTGGCCAAGATGGCCCGCATCCCGCCGAAGTCGGTCTCCAAGTCCGATACCGAGTCGCTGAAGAGCCTCGAGGAGGACCTCAAGCGGGCGGTCTACGGCCAGGACGACGCCATCCACCAGCTCGCCGCCGCGATGAAGATGGCCCGCGCAGGTCTCCGCGACGCCCAGAAGCCGATCGGCTCCTACCTGTTCTCGGGGCCGACCGGCGTCGGCAAGACGGAGGTGACCCGCCAGCTCGCCCACACGCTCGGGATAGAGCTGCTGCGCTTCGACATGAGCGAATACATGGAGCGCCACACGGTCTCCCGGCTGATCGGCGCCCCTCCGGGCTACGTCGGCCACGACCAGGGCGGCCAGCTGACCGATGCGGTCGACCAGCATAAGCACGCCGTGGTGCTGCTCGACGAGATCGAGAAGGCGCACCAGGACGTCTTCAACATCCTGCTGCAGGTCATGGACCACGGCACGCTGACCGACTCCAACGGCAAGAAGGTCGACTTTAGGAACGTCGTCCTGATCATGACCACCAACGCCGGCGCCGCCGACAACAACCGTAACGGCATCGGCTTCGGCCGGGGCCGCGTCACCGGCGAGGACGAGGCGGCGATCACCCGCCTGTTCACGCCGGAGTTCAGGAACCGGCTGGACGCGGTGGTGACCTTCAAGGCGCTGGCGCCGGAGACTATCCGCCACGTGGTGCAGAAGTTCGTGCTGCAGCTCGAGGCCCAGCTCGCCGACCGCAACGTCACCGTCGAGCTCAGCGACGCCGCCGCCGACTGGCTGGCCAAGAACGGCTACGACGAGCTCTACGGCGCCCGGCCGCTGGCCCGGGTGATCCAGGAGCACATCAAGAAGCCGCTGGCCGACGAAATCCTGTTCGGGCGGCTGGTGCAGGGCGGCCACGTCAAGGTCGATCTGAAGGAGGCCAAGATCGTGTTCGAGATCGAGAGCCTTTCGGGCGAGACCCGCCCGGGCGAGATCGACCTCAGCGCGGGCGATATCCTGGAAGAAAGCCTGGGCGGCGGCGGCGAGGCTCCTGACGAGCCCGCCATGGCGGACTAGCGGGTGCTCGGACCGGGCTCGCCGACGACCTGGATCGCCCGTCCGCTCCGGTGAGGCCGCGGACGGAACAGGGGGGCTTCAGCCGGGTTCTCCTCCGGCAACGCTTGTGAGTGTCATGACCCTTTCGCGCCTCCTCCTGGCGTCCGCCGCCCTCATCGCCCTGGCGGCGTGCTCGCAAGGGAGCGGCGCCCCATCGGGCGGGATGGCGTCGGGCGGCGGCCACTCCGGTAAGGCGGCCGGCCAGGGTTCGACCGACGGGCTGAGCCTCCAGGCGGTCAACGACGCCCGCTTCACGCCCGGCCAGCCCGCGTCCGGCGGCGGCTCGGACGACAGCGCCTCCGATAACGAGATCAACGGCTACGACAACGCCACCGCCAATGCGACGGGCGCGGCGGAGGTCGGCGACGGCAAGGCCGCCAACCCGCTGCTCCTCAAGGCCGAGGTCCTGCTGGACCGCGCCAACGTCTCGCCGGGCGTCATGGACGGGCGCATGGGCGAGAATGTGAAGAATGCGCTCAGGGCCTATCAGCAGATGCACGGGCTCGACGCGTCCGGCGAACTCGATCAGGCCACCTGGAACGGCCTGACCTCGGGCGATCGTGCGCCTGTGCTGAAGACCTACACGCTCACCCAGCAGGACGTGGCCGGGCCCTGGTCCGCGAACGTCGGCGAGGACTTCGTCAAGATGAGCAAGCTGCCCTCGCTCGGCTATACGTCGTCCAAGGAGATGCTGGCCGAACGCTTTCACATGGACGAGCAACTCCTGGTCTCGTTGAACCCCCAGGCCGACCTGGCCAAGGCCGGCACGCAGATCGTGGTGGTCGATCCGGGCGCGGCGAGCCTGCCGGAGGTGAAGTCCATCGACGTCGACAAGGGCAAGGAGGAGGTGATCGCCTATGGCGAGGACGGCAAGGCGGTGGGCGTGTTCCCCGCAACCGTCGGCTCCACCACGCGGCCCTCGCCCAAGGGGACCTGGAAGGTCAACGGCGTGTCGCAGAACCCCGACTACCGCTACGACCCGTCCAAGCTTACCTGGGGCCCCAGGCACGCCGGCAAGCTCCACATCCCCGCCGGGCCGAACAACCCGGTCGGCGTGGTCTGGATCGCGCTCAGCGCACCGGACTACGGCATCCATGGCTCGCCCGATCCGCACGTGATCGGCAAGACCGCCAGCCACGGCTGCGTGCGCCTCACCAACTGGGACGCCGAGGAGCTGTCCAAGTCGGTCAAGCCCGGCGTCAAGGTGACCTTCCTCTCCAAGAGCTGAGCCCCCCAGCCTTGGCGCGATCGCGCTTGGAACGACGGCGCCCAGCTGCGGCCCGATCATGACGATCGGCGTCCTGGAGAACCTAGACGCGGGGTTGGGCGACTTCGATACGGTGATCGACGTGCGGTCGCCGGCGGAGTTCGCCGAGGATCACGTCCCGGCAGCAATCAACCTGCCGGTGCTGTCGGACGGGGAGCGGGCGGAGGTCGGCACGATCTACGTCCAGCGTTCGAAGTTCGAGGCGCGGCGGCTGGGCGCAGCCCTGATCGCCCGCAACGTCGCCGCCCACCTGGAGCAGGCGCTCCGCGACAAGCCCGGCGGCTGGCGGCCCCTCGTCTACTGCTGGCGGGGGGGCCAGAGGTCGCACGGCATGGCGCTCATCCTGGCGGAGGTGGGTTGGCGCACCACCGTGGTCGCGGGCGGCTACCGGACCTACCGCCGCAGCGTCGTGGCCCGGCTCTACGGAGGCCAGGCGACGCCGAGGGTGGTGCTGCTGGGCGGTCCTACGGGGGTAGGCAAGACGGAGGTGCTGGCCCGCCTGCCGGCGCGGGGGGTCCAGACGCTCGACCTGGAGGCGCTCGCCAACCACCGCGGCTCGCTGTTCGGCGAGATGGGGGAACAGCCCAGCCAAAAGCTGTTCGAGAGCCGGCTGGCGGCGGCGCTCGCGGCGCTTGATCCTGCCCGCCCGGTGGTCGTGGAGGCCGAGTCGAGCCGCATCGGCGAGCGTTTCCTGCCGTCCGGCCTTTGGGGCGCCATGCGCGCGGCCGACCGCATCGAGCTGCTGGCCCCCGCACAGGACCGCGCCCGGGCGCTCCTGCATACCTATCGCGCTCTGGCGCAGGACGGCGAGCGCCTGAGGAGGCTCCTGCACCGGCTGCCTGGCCGCCATGGTCACGCACGGCTTGAGGCCTGGGTGGCGTCGGCGGAGGCCGGCCAATTGCAGGCGCTGGCCGAGTCGCTGGTCGAGCACCACTACGACCCCGCCTACGCCCGCAGCCGCAAAGGATCAGAGACGGCCGCCACCCCGATCCCCGTCCGCGGCGTGGACGCGGCCGGATGGGATCAGGCGGCGGACGCGGTCGCGGCGCTCATCGCCCGGGTCGCGTAACCGGACCTGTGACCCAGCAGAGGACCAGGGCGGAGGCGGCGTATCCGAAGACTCCGATCCCGATGGCGATCAAGGTGATCATCCGGTCCTTTCCGCCCGGCGCGGCCCTTCGCGGGCCGGCCGGCGCTTCCCAGAACGCCGTGACGGCGCCTTCGATCCTGCCGCTCACCTGCACGATCCGCGCCGCCGGCCCGAGCCGGGCAGGGTTCCCCTCCTGCGGGCGCGCCGCTATATGCGGCCGGCAAAACGGAGGCTCCCGATGGAGATTCGCGAAGGGCTCACCTTCGACGACGTTTTGCTCGAACCCGGCGCCTCCGCCGTCATGCCGACGGAGGCGAACACCGCCACGCGACTGACGCGCGAGATCGCGCTCAACATCCCGCTCCTGTCCTCCGCCATGGACACGGTGACGGAAAGCCGGCTCGCCATCGCCATGGCCCAGGCCGGCGGCATGGGAGTGATCCACAGGAACCTCTCGCTCGCCGAGCAGGCCGACCAGGTGCGCGAGGTGAAGCGCTACGAGAGCGGCATGGTGATCAACCCCATCACCATCAATCCCGACACCACGCTTGGCGAAGTCCGCGAGATCAAGGCGCGCCGCAAGGTCTCCGGCTTCCCGGTGGTGGAGCGTGAGACGGGACGGCTGGTCGGCATCCTCACCAACCGCGACGTCCGCTTCGAGAGCGACGCGGGGCGCACCGCCGGTGAGCTGATGACCCGGGACGGCCTGGTCACCGTGCGCGAGGGCGCCGCCCAGGAGGAAGCGCGCGCCATGCTCCAACGCCACAAGATCGAGCGGCTGATCGTGGTGGACGACCACTACCGCGCCGTAGGGCTCATCACCGTCAAGGACATGGAGAAGTCCGAGGCCTATCCGCTGGCCGCCAAGGACGGGCAGGGGCGGCTGCGGGTCGGCGCAGCCTCCACCGTCGGCGACGGTGGCTACGAGCGCTCGCTCGCGCTGGTGGAGGCCGGGGTGGACGCGGTGGTGATCGACACCGCCCACGGCCACTCCGTCCACGTCGCCCGGGCGGTGGAGCGCATAAAGCGCGAGAGCAACCGCGTCCAGGTGATCGCCGGCAATGTGGCGACCTACGACGGGGCGCGTGCGCTGATCGACGCGGGCGCGGACGCCATCAAGGTCGGGATCGGCCCCGGCTCCATCTGCACCACCCGGATCGTCGCGGGCGTCGGCGTGCCCCAGCTTTCCGCGATCGCCGATGCGGTCCGAGCGGCGCGGGACTCCGGCGCGCCGGTGATCGCCGACGGAGGCGTCAAGTTCTCCGGCGACCTCGCCAAGGCCATCGCCGCAGGGGCGTCGGCGGCCATGTTGGGCTCCATGTTCGCCGGGACGGAGGAAGCGCCGGGCGAGGTGTTCCTCTACCAGGGGCGCTCCTACAAGGCCTATCGCGGCATGGGCTCGGTGGGAGCCATGTCGCAAGGGTCCGCCGACCGCTACTTCCAGAAGGACGTGACCGAGACCTTCAAGCTGGTGCCCGAGGGGATCGAGGGGCAGGTGCCGTTCAAGGGACCGCTGTCGGCCATCCTGCACCAGCTGGTGGGAGGCTTGCGCGCCGCCATGGGCTACACGGGCGCGGCCACCATTACCGAGCTGCAGGAGAAGGCGCGCTTCATCCGCATCTCCGCGGCGGGCCTGCGCGAAAGCCACGTCCACGACGTCCAGATCACCCGCGAAGCGCCGAACTACCATCCGGCGGGCGGATAACGGGAGCCTGACCCATGACCCCTGAATTGTCCCTCCTCGGCTGGACGCTTGTGTTGGCGATCGTGCAGATCTTCCTGCCGGCCGCGGCGCGAAACCGTGAGACCGGCATCGCGCACAACGCCGGGCCGCGGGACGAGCCCGGGCCGCCGGTCGGCAAGGTCACGGGCCGGCTGCAGCGGGCTCAGCAGAACCTCTATGAGACGCTGCCGCTCTTCGCCGCCGCCGTGCTGATCGCCCATGTGGCGGGGCGGGAAGGGCTGCTGACGCTGATCGGGGCCTGGACCTACCTTC
>CAXUCS010000072.1:0-9409 GCA_964249365.1 uncultured Caulobacteraceae bacterium
CGACGACGGGCGTGGTCGCGGTCACGGCGATCGACGAGGATGTCGCGGAGACCTGAGCGCTCGTCGACACGGGGGCGGACAGCCCCGCCACCGTGAGGGTCGGCGTGCCGACGCCGGCCGACGCCGCCGCGCTCGTCGCGCCGTTGGAGAGCGCCGGGTGCGTGCTCGCCATGACACTGGGCTCCTGGGCCTGGAGCAGGGCCGTTCCGGCGGCGGACGGGGAGCGGCCGGTCGCGCCGCGAAGGTTCGCTGTCGTCAACCCGGCCGAGCGGGCGTCGGTCTGCGCCGACGCCGGGTCGCTATCGCCGGCGTCTCCGACCACCAGCACCGTGGACGACGCCCCGGGACTGGTCATGGCGATGGAGAAGGTCTTGCCGGTCGTACAGGCCGCGAGAGGCGCGAACGCGCCGACGAAGAGGAATGCCCCGGTCCGGAGCGTCCGAGAGCGATTCATGGCGTTCCTTCCTGCCCGGCCGGTTCGGCCAAGCCGTCGTATACGGCGGCGTTCAAGGACCCACCGACGGACGAGCGTTTGCGGATGACGTCGTGAAGGTGATCGGCGACGTCCAGGATCTGGTTCGCGGTCATCCTGCGACACGCGCAGGACACGCTGAGCTTGAAGACTTGGAGCTGGTTCGGGCTGAGCCCGAAACCGAAGCAGGATGTCATGTCCATGACCGATCCCTTTGAACTTGAGCTGTCTTCCCACCTGATGTTCGAAAGGCTGTAGAGGGCGCCCCCGGACGGCCGCCGGCCGTCCGGGGGCGAAGGTCCGAGCGGCCTACTGGGGCGCGGCGTTCGCGTTCAGCAGGGCGTTCGCATTGGCGACGCCGGCGGTGGCCAGCGTGCCCTGGGGCGGCGCGCTGCTCAGCGAAATGGACGACCGCGTCGGGCTGGTAGTCGAGGATCAGGTCGAGCAGCACCCGGTAGTTCTCGGCGACGTTGAAGCGGTGGAAGGGGATGTCGCGCCCGGTCAGCTCGCGCCATGCCTCGCACCGTGTCGATGGCGGTGCGGGCCCCGGCGAGGGGGGTGACATGGAGCCCACCGGACTGGATGTTCTGTCCGGCGGCGGACGCACCCCCACCGACCGCGAGCAGACCGCTGGTGACGCCGTCCGCGAGAGGCTCCAGCCCCGGGGCGGTCGTGACCACGGTGGGCGCGATGCCCGCGTGGCCTTGCCCCACCGCGGTAACCGTCTGCCCCACGCTCTGCAGCGCGACCCCGGCCGGCGCGCCTGCCGGCAGGGTTGTCGCCATCGCTCCGCCGCCGATGCTGCAGAGCAGAAGAATAGCCGCACTGCAGCAAGCCGCCTTCTCGAAACGCTTCGTATTGCCTTGATCAGAGTTGTACATCTTGCGCCTCCTCTAAAAGCACGTAGCTACAATAGCTCGTAACGCAGCTAGTTCCAGCCCAAAACAACTAAAAGATGACTAAGAAAAGTTAGATATGTTGATTAACAAGGGATTTATATTGATGAGAGGATAACGTCGTGGGTAATAGAAGCTTTATATTCAGATGTCATCGGCAGGGCGAAGCGCGAGGGCCGAGGACATTACGCTGGCGCGGGTGGGCTGGCGCAGGCGTTCTCGCCTTGTGCGCCGCGTCTGCCGCGGTCGATCAGTCTGGTTCGCCGCCAAGACCCGGCGTGCGCGGTGAAGCTCAGTTCACGGCTTGGCCTGCCTTCGGCAGGCGAGATGCTTTCGGCGCCAGCGCGTCACGTAGTTGCGGAGCGGATATGTGGGAGGGGCGAAGAGCAAGTCCCGCCGGTCACGCAGAGGACGCCGGCCGAAGCAGCGGCCTTGCTTTATACCAGATCGCTTGCGACCTGCTCCCGCCGTCGGCTGAAGATCGGGTCCAGCGCTACCGCGCGACGACCGTGCGGGGCGAGCGCCCGCTACATCACGAGGGCGCCGAGGGCCTCACAGCGGACCGGAGCGCCGACGGCCCCGGGGCCGCCCAAGCTTCTCAGGGCCAGCGCGCCAGCCAGTCCGCCAGGCCCTGGGGGCTCATGTGGCGCGCGTCCGCCAGGGCTGGGGTGTGGCCGGCGTCGACGAGCCGGTCGGAGCGGGGGTCGACCACGAACACGCTCGGCACCCCGGTCAGCTTGGGAACGCCGTAGCGGGAGGGCACCTGAAGGTTCTGGTCCATGTGCCGACCGGAGTCGACAGTCACCTCCACATAGTGCTGATCCACGAAGCGTTTGACGCTCGGGAGCTCCATGGTCCCGGCCAGGATACGGCAATCGCCGCACCAGTTGCCGCCCATGTCGATGAGGAGGAGCTTGTGCTCCCGCAGCGCCTGGGCCCTGGCGCGCTCCACCTTCGCATCCACCGCCTTGGGATCGGCGTCGCCCGCCGTGTCGTACGGGTAAGGCAGGGGCGCGGGGAGCTCGGCAAAGCTCGCCACGTCCGCCTTCGGCGGGGCGGCGGCGTAGGCGCCGGACGACGCCGCCGCCAGGGCGGCGGCCAGGATCAGCTTGGCGAGCGGCAACGGCGGACCTTTCGGCTCGGATGAGAAGCGCATCCGTCCCGAGGTAGCTTCGCGCCTTCCCCGCGCGAAGCCCCGAAGATTTAAGAAATCCTGGCCTCTCGCTCAGCTTCCCTTGCAGGGCGCGGGCCCTTGCGGACGGATCGCACGGTCCTGCCGTCTTGACTTGGCCGGCGGCATCGACGACGCCCGGGTCGCAGCTGGTCAGGAGGGCGGATGCGGCTCTGGACCTGGAAGGCGTTTGGAGCGTCGGTGCTGGCGCTCGGCGCGGCGGCCTCCCTCGCCGGGTGTTCGGGACGTTCGGCCTTCGGCCAGCCGGCGGCGGAGCGGCAGGCGCAGGCCGCGCTCCCCCGCTCCGATGATCCGCTCTGGACGCTGCTCGGCTCCACGGCCGTCACGGAGGACCGGGCGCACGGCGCCTTCGCCGCGCGCTTCCCGCAGGCTGTCTCGGCGCTCGGCGGCCGGACGCTGACGGTGTCCGGCTTCATGCTGCCGCTGGAGACGAAGAGCGAGACGGACCACTTCCTCCTGTCACGCAACACGCCCGTCTGCCCCTTCTGCCCGCCGGGGCGGCCCAACGAGGTGATCGAGGTGCACGCCTCCGGCCCGGTCGTCCCCGACACCGACGAGATCACGGTGACGGGGCGGTTCGCCCTCCAGCACGACGCGGCCGCGGGCCTGTTCTTCCGGCTCGACGGCGCGGACGTCAGCGGCTGACCCGCAGGGCCGCCGACGCGCTCACCGCGTGAGGTTGTCGGTGCGGCGGATGAAGGCGGCGACGTTGTCGTGCAGCGCCTTCAGGCTCTCCTCGTGCGCATAGACCATGTGGCCAGATGGATAGTAGCTGTATTCGATGTTGCCGGTCAGGTTGGCCGGGATTTGCAGGTGGTGGTCCTCGTACCAGCCCTCGTAGAAGGGCGTGGCCAGGTCGTAGTAGCCGCCGTTGACCATGACCTTGAGCTGGGGATTGTACTTCATCGCCGAAGCGAGGTCGGGCATGACGTTCTCCACCCCTCTCGGCGCATAGGGGGCGTTCGGCGGCTGGTGACTGTTGTCCCAGTCCTTGAAGACGTCGATCTCGGGCTTGTAGATCTGTCCCTCGCCGTAGTGGAGCACGCTGCGGACGTAGCTGTTGAAGGTTGAGACATAGGCAGAGCTGATGGCGGCGGACTGGGGATCATAGTCCGCCTCCTTGCTGAGCGGGTCCATGCTTGGCCCCGAGAAGCGGGTGTCGAGCCGACCGGTGGTCAGGCCCGTCTCGTCCTGCAGCGTCTTCTCGAACATGCCGCCGTTGACCCTGAGGTCTGCCTTGAGGACGTAGCCGACGGGCAGGCCGGTGTAGTGGGCGAAGCGCTCGGCGACCTGCTGTCGACGCGCCGGATCGAGCTCGGAGCCGGCCTGGAGCGCGAACAGGTAGTCGCCGTTGGCGAACTGCTCCACCTCCTTCAGATAGGCCTCGAGGTCCGCCGGGCGGCCCCCGACGATGCGGTTGTGATACCAGGCCGTGGCGGCGTAGGTCGGCAGCGCGGTGACATAGGCCTCGTCGGTGCCCGGGTTCATCTCCGGCCCGTCGGCGGACAGGTCGAAGTTCAGGATCTGCGACAGCAGGATCACGCCGTTGAAGTCGATGTCGTCGCCGGTCTCCAGCTCGTTGACCACCACCGCCGAGCGCGGCGTGCCATAGCTCTCGCCGAACAGGTATTTGGGCGAATCCCACCGGTTGTACTTGCTGAGGAAGCCCTTGATGAACTGGCTGAAGGCGTAGGCGTCGGCGTCCACGCCGTAGAAGCCCTTCTCCTTGTCCTTGCCGGCGATGCGCGAGAAGCCGGTGCCCGGCGCGTCGATGAAGACGAGGTCGGTGGAGTCGAGCAGGCTGTAGGCGTTGTTCACGAGCCGGTAGGGCGCCGCCGGCGTGTGGCTGTCGTCGGCGGTCATCACCCGGCGGGGCCCGAACGCACCCATGTGCAGCCACACCGAGGACGATCCCGGACCGCCGTTGTAGAGGAAGGTGATCGGCCGGTCCGAGGACGGGACGCCCTTCTTGAAATAGCCCACGTAGAACATCGACGCCTCGGCGCTCGGGTTCTCCTTGTCGCCGAGGTCCTTGGCGTCCTTGTCCGGCGCTCCCTTCTCGCGCGCGGCGGCGTCGTCCCAGCCCTTGGGATGGACCACGATGGTCCCGGCCACGGCATGGTAGGCGACGGGCTGGCCTTCCACCGCGACCGTCCCGTCGCTGCCCACCGCCTGGGCGTGGAAAAGCACGCCTTCGTCCGGCGCCGCGGTGGCGTCCGCGGCCGGCTTGGACCCGGTGCGGCTGGACGCGGCCGTCCGGGAGGTCTGCTCGGCGGAAGGCTGGGCGAGCACGGGTGAGGCGGCCAGCGCCAGACAGGCGGTGGCGGTCAGGAAGGACTTCATCGTTGGAGGTCGGGCCTTCAGGCTGGAGGGTGGACGAGGGAAGGGCGTCAGCCGCCCCGGCCCGCAAGCGCCTTGAGGTCGTCGCCGGTCGGCTGGGAGGTCAGGGCGATGTCGGTGGCGCGGCGGTACTCCGGGGTGTTCTGGTGCAGGTGCTCGCGGGCGCGGAGCGCGAAGATGCGGGCCTGGACATAGTCGCCGATCGAGAAGCGCTCCTCCGCGGTGGAGAGCCGCGCCATGCCGTCGTCGCCCTTGGCGTCATAGGCCTGTGCGAGCAGGCGATAGGCGAAGCTGTCCCCGCCGTCCAGGTCGTCGCGGTCCAGCCGGATGGCCTGGCGGAGCTGGACGATGGCGCCGTCCATCTTCTTGGGATCGTCCTGTCCGATGATGGCCTGGGCGAGGTTGACCCGCAGGAGCGGCGCATCGGGCTTGAGGTCGACGGAGCGCTGGTGCGCCGGCTCCGCCTCCCGGACCCGTCCGGCCTCGAACAGCACCTGTCCCTTCAGCTCCCAGAGATAGGGGTTGTTGGGGTAGTCGCGGGTGAGGTCGTCGATGCTGTCCAGCGCCTTCTCCGTCTCGGTCTCGCGGTAGTAGGCGATGGCTCGGGCGTAGCGGGCCACGAAGGAGTGGTCGGAGTCCGGATACTTGAAGAAGGCGGTCTGGGGCGCTTCGGTGAAGCCGATCAGCTTGGCCTTCATGATCTCGTGCTCTTCGACGAGGGTCGGGTCGTCGACGGCGCTGTAGTGCGGCTGTTCCACCGCGCGCTGACGCAGGAGTTCGATGCGGTCGCCCGTGATGGGGTGGTTGTTGAAGAAGCCGTAACGGCGCGACTCGTTGAACACCTCCTGGTAGCGGAACTCGTTGAAGAAATCGACGAGGCCCTTTGCCGACTGGCCGCTCTTCTCGAGATAGGTGATGGCGGCCTGGTCGGCCCTGGCCTCCTGCTCGCGCGAGTAGCCGAGCGCCCCCAGTGCGCCGAAATACTGCGCCGAGGTCATCAGCGGAGCGGCCGCCCCGCCCGCGCCGGCGATGGCGGCGAGCACGCCGAGCCCCATCGTCAGCAGCATCGGCACCATGCCGGCCTTCTCCATCTCGCCGCGCCGCACGGAGTGGTAGCCGGCGGCATGGCCGGTCTCGTGGGCCATGACCCCGATCAGCTGGTTGGGGTTCTCGGTCTTCTCGATCAGGTCGGTGCCGAGGAAGAACACCTGGTTGGAGGCGTCGGCGGCGTTGAAGACGTGGGTCTGCAGCACGATGGTGACGTGGCTGGGGTCGAGCCCCGCAGCCTTGAACGCCGGGTCGCATTCCTTGTGCAGGATCTCGTTGATCTCGGTGTCCAGGATGACCTCGGACTGTTCCCCGCCTCCGCCGCCCTCCTGCGCCTGCGCGATCGGCAGGGCGAGGAGGGAGGCCGCCGTGAGGAGGCTCGCTGCGGCGTGGACGAGGCGCCGCGCTGCACGGGCCGCCATCAGCTGCGCCCGCCGTAGGCGGGGTCCAGCGCCGCCTTGGCCCCGGTCAGACGGTAGAAGAGGCTGGCCTCGCTGGAGGCGTTGAGCTGGAGCCGGCCCTCCACCCGCACCTCGTCGCGGGTGAAGGCCATGGGACGGTCGAGTTCGACCTCCACCGCCTCCGTCGGCCTGTTGGGCGGGCAGAAGGGGCAGGTCGTGTCCCTCCGGGTCAGGATGAAGTGGCGGGTCTGGAGGGCGGTCTCCAGCGGCGTCATGAAGCCGCTGATCTCGAAGTCGGCGCCCTTCAGCCGGGAGACCGCCGGCCCGAACCGGGCGAGCAGGAGGCCCTTGTCCTTGTCCTCCGACACCGCGGTGTCGGCGAGCGTGCCCCAGGCCGGGTCGTTGTTGGTGGCGTGCTGGACCAGCGCCCGCTCCTCCGGAGTCAGCGGCCGCACGACGAAAGCCATGAGCGGCGACGCCAGGAGGAGCAGGGCCGCCGCTTTCAAAGCCTTCATGGATCGCGCCTCCGGGCCGGCGGTTCAGGACGGCGTCGTCAGTTCTCGCACGAGCGCATCGGCACCGTACACCTTTTGCAGAGCCTCGGTGACCGCGCCGGTGGAGACCACCACGGCTCGGTTTATGGTCCCGTCGTAGCCGTAGTCGCCGCCCAGGCTGTAGATGTTGCCGTCGAACACCGCCCCGATCACCTCGCCCCGCGCGTTGATCGCGGGCGAGCCGGAGTTGCCGCCGATGATGTCGTTGGTGGTGGCGTAGTCGAAGATGGCGCCGGGATTGAGGCTGGCCTGCGCCTTGATCCAGCGCGGATCGAGGTCGAACGGCTCCTGGCCTGTGGCGCGCTCATAGAGGCCCGAGAAGGTGGTGAAGGGACCGACCGTGCGCCCGCGATAGCTCCAGCCCGCGACCTTGCCGTAGGACAGCCGCAGGGTGAAGGTCGCGTCGGGATAGAGCGTGTCGCCGAAGACGGCGAAGCGGGCGCGGGCGATCGCCTCCGCCGCAGGGGTGGTCGGTCCGGTCACCTGCGCGTCATAGGCGGTGCGCAGGCGCCGTGCCGCCGGATCGATCTGGAGCATGTAGCGGATCATCGGGTCGTCGGAGGCCTGCACCGCCTTCAGCCCGCCGTCCCAGAGCGCCTTGCGGTAAGCCGGGTCGCCCAGCCGCGAGGCGGCCAGGCGCGCCGAGAGCCGCTCCGGGCTGTCGCGGCCGAGCAGCAGGCGGGTGTTCTCGTCGTCGGCGGTCAGGACCTCGCGGCTCTTGGTCAGCCAGAACTCCAGCGTCAGCTGCTCCAGCTCCGGATAGACGGGCTCGGTATCCAGCACCTCCTTCTCCAGGAGCGGGAGCTGGCTGTCGGCATAGCCGGGCAGGCGCTCGGCCGAAGGCTTCTCCCGCTCCTGCGCGGCGCGCACGAGGTTCCTGGCGTAGGAGAACAGCCGCGAGTCCATCGGGCCGCGCTCCACCTGGCGATAGGGCAGATAGATGGCCGTGAGAGCCGCCTGGGAGCGGGCGATGGTCGCCCAGGGGTCGCCGAGCCCCGCTCCGAGCTTGGCGGAGGCCTGAGCCTTCAGCTCGCCCTCGGCCTGGACCTTGGCGGCCATGAAGGCGGGATCGTCCAGGGTGAAGAGCCGCCCGTAGAGAACCTTGTAGCTGTTCTCCAGCCCGAACAGGTCGTCGCCGGCGATGCGCTTGTGCTCGGGGCTCTCCTCGCCGAAGCGGATCAGCCTGCCCCTGAGCTCGGCGAACTGGGCCAGGGTGACGGGCAGGGTGAGGTCGCGCTGGGTGGCGAGCTGGGCCGCGGTGAGCTGGCGGTCCGTGCCGCCCGGGTTCCCGGCCACGAACACCGGCTCGCCCGCGGTCGGCGGGCTCGCATTCCAGTGCAGGTGGTCGGGCGTCGCGACGGGAGCGCCGTTCTCATACAGCCGGACGAAGGCGGAGTCCAAGTCGTAGCGGGGAAAGTTGAAGTTGTCAGGATCGCCACCGAAGAAGGCGGTCTGGACGCCGGGCGAGAAGACCAGTCGCACGTCGGAATACTTCCTGTATCTGTAGAGCTTGTACTGGCCGCCGTGGTACAGGTCCACGACCTGGCAGCGCAGCTTGGGGTCGTCGCCGCAGCCTTCCTTCTCGATGGTGCTGGATACGGCGGTGCGGGCCTTGACGAGCGCCTCGCCGGTCAGTCCGGCTCCGGCCGAGGTCATGCGCGGCGTCACGTCGGATATCGCCGTCAGGATTTCCGCCTGCATGCCGGCGCAGGTCTGCTCGTCCTCGCGCCGGGCGGCCAGGAAGCCCGTCTTGTAGTAGTCGCGCCCGGCGGCCGACAGGTTCTGGGCGCAGTCGGCCACGCAGTGGTTGTTGGTGAGCACCAGCCCCGTGGCGGTCACCACCGAGGACGAGCAGCCGGTGGAGAGCCTGGCCGCGGCGCCGCGCACGTGATCCAGCCATTGCGGCGTGATGTCCACGCCATAGGCGGCCTTCACCTTGGCGGCGGGGAAGTGGTCGAAGGTCCACATGCCCTCGTCGGCAAGCGCCGGGCCGGCGAGGATGGCGAGCGCACCGGCGGCGGTGAGAAGACGTGCGGACTTCATCAAGGTCGGATCGGCTCCGTGGCTCTAGCGGACCGCCGCCTGGCGGACCTGGAAGAAGAGACCCTTCTCCCCGTTGTTCTCCAGCGCCAGCTTGCCGCTGACGCTCAGCATCCTGCCCGTGACCGGTACGCCGCGGGCGGTCGTCACTTCGACCACCTCGTTGGGCTGGCCGGGCGGGCAGAAGAAGCAGACGGGGGTGTAGCGTGAAAGAAGGAAGTGCGTAGACGCTTCCGACGCGTCGAGCGGCAGCATGTATCCGGACAGGCTCACCGCGCGCCCGTTCAGCGCCTTCACGTCCGGCGGGAAGGCGGCGGTGAAGACGCCGCGCTTGTCGTCCGACCCGATGCGGGTGTGGGCGAGCGTCGCCCAGAGCGGGGCGTGGGAGGTCGGCAGGGTCTTCTGCTCGGCGCGTTCGTTGGCGGGCTGTGTCAGGGGCGCCTCGGCGATGGCGCTGCGGGCGAGAC
>CAXUCS010000073.1:0-9294 GCA_964249365.1 uncultured Caulobacteraceae bacterium
GCACCGCGCCGCCAGCCCCGCGGTGCCGCCCCCGATCACGGCCACATCCACCTCAACGCGCCGCCGGTCCAAGCTCGCCTCCGCATCCTCTTCCCCTCCGTAACGCTCCAGCGCCCGCAAAGTGTCGGAGGATGCGAAGTCCTTGCAGCGGCGGTAACCTAGATCATCATGCCCCCGGAGACCTCGATGCGCTGGGCGTCAATCCAACGATTGTCGTCCGCAAGCAGAGAGGCGATCATCGGGCCGATATCCTCCGGCAGACCGGGGCGGCCGAGCGCGGTCATCTCGGAAACCATGCGGTTCACCTGCGGGTTGTCGCGCACCATGCCGCCGGAGAAGTCGGTCTGGATGGCGCCGGGCGCCACCGTATTGGCGACGATCCCCCGACCGCCGAGTTCCTTGGCCATGTACCGGGTCAGGACCTCGACCGCCCCCTTCATCGCCGCATAGGCGGCGCTGCCGGTGAAGGCGACGCGGGTCAGGCCGGAGGAGATGTTCACGATCCGCCCGCCGTCCGCCATCAGCGGCAGGAGCCGCTGGGTCAGGAAGAAGACGCCCTTAAGGTGGACGCGGTACAGCGCATCGAAGTCGTCCTCCGTCACCGCCTCGAGCGGCGCATGGTGGGACGTGCCGGCGTTGTTGACGAGGTGGTCGAAGCGTTCGGCGCCCCAGCCGGCCAGGGTCTCGCGCACCTGCCCGGCGAAGCCCGCGAAGGCTCCGGTGTCGCCGGTGTCAAGCTTCAGCGCCGCCGCGCGCACGCCCGCCGCCTCCGCCAGGCCCGCCACCTCCTCCGCCGCCGCACGGTCGCTGTTGTAGGTGAGGATCGAGCTTGAGCCCCGCTTGGCGAGAGCGAGCACGGTGGAGCGTCCAAGGCCGCGGCTCCCGCCGGTGACGATGGCGATAGGGGTTCGTTCGGTCATGGGGCATCTCCGGGGTTGACCGCCGGTGATCTGGGGCCCGCATCGCCGCCCTGAAGAGGCGCAGCGCGAACAGCCTGTGCAGCCGACCGGACAGCGCCGCTTCCCGCTCAGGAGCGCCGCACGACTCGATCAAAGGGGTTGTCGGCGATTGACGTGGAAAGGCCGGTGGCCGACGCTCCCGGGCCAGCGGCCGCGACGCCGCCTTGAAGGACGCTGCATGGCCGCTCCCCCCTACTTTCAGCGGCTTCGGGAGGAGCTGGAGGACGACATCGCGCTTGCCGCGCCCCGCGGCGGCTTCCAGGGCGGGGACGGCCAGGGCGCCCCGGACGGACGGCCGGGACGCTTCGCCTTCGCCACCGGCATCGAATGCTCCTACCCCACCATCGACGACGGCCACGGCGGCCGGCTCCGGCGCGACCTCCTGGAGGAGTGCGGCCACTACGAGCGCTGGCGCGAGGACCTGCAGCTGGTGAAGGAGCTCGGGACCACCGTGCTCCGCTACGGCCTGCCATGGCACCGCATCCACCTCGACGACGGACGATTCGACTGGTCCTGGTGTGACGGTCCCATGGAGGAGATGCGGCGGCTGGGCATCATCCCCATGCTGGACCTGATGCATTTCGGCTGTCCGGACTGGCTGGGCAACTTCCAGAACCCCGACCTGGCGCTTCACTTCGCCCGTTACGCCCGGGCGGTTGCGGAGCGCTACCCTTGGGTGCGCTTCTACACGCCGGTGAACGAGATCTACGTCTCCGCGCGCATGTCGGCCCTGGACGGCATCTGGAACGAGCGGCTCAAGACCGACCGGGGCTTCGTCACCGCCCTGAAGCACCTGGTGTCCTGCGCCCACGTCGGCTGTGTGGCGATCACCGCGCGACGGCCGGACGCGGTCTTCGTCACCAGCGAGACGGCCGAATACACCCACGACATGAGCGCCTCGCCCGCCGACTTCGTGAAGATGGAGAACCGGCTCCGCTACATCTCGCTCGACCTCCTCTATGGCAAGCAGCCGGAGGCCCTGGCGTACGAATACCTGCTGGACAACGGGCTCAGCAGAGAGGAGTTCGCCTTCTTCATGCGCGGCGAGCCGCCCGGCCACCAGATCATGGGCAACGACTATTATGGCCGCAACGAACGGCTGCGGCTTCCGGACGGCACGATGCTGGAAGGGGAGGACGTGCTCGGCTGGTACCTGATCACCCGGCGCTACTACACCCGCTACTATAAGCCCCTGTTCTACACCGAGACCAACCACTTCGACCCCGAGGTGGCCCCGCGCTGGCTTTGGAAGCAGTGGGCTAACGTGCTCAGGATGCGGCGCGACGGGGTGCCGGTGCTCGGCTTCACCTGGTACTCGCTCACCGACCAGTACGACTGGGACATCGCGCTGAAGGAGAAGCGGATGACGCTGAACCGCTGCGGCCTGTACGACCTCGACAGGAAGCCCCGTCCCGTGCGCGACGCCTACAAGCAGCTGATCGCAGCCTTCGGCCACATCTCGCTCGTCGCGCACGCCGACATGCTGCAGCTGACCGACGCCGCCGCCGACCTGAAGGTGGAGGTGTAGAGGCGCAGGCGGGGCGGCCTATCCACCGTCCTCCTCCGCCAGGCCCGTCCTCTCCTGCTCCAGCTCCGCCCGGCGCTCGGGCGACGCGGCGGGATAGGCCGGGTGGAGCGCCTCCAGGGCGTCCCGGACCAGCGCCGCGACGAGGAGGCGCGCGGTGCGCTTGTCGTCGCCCGGCACGATGAACCAGGGCGCCGCCTTGGTGCTGGTGGCCGCGAGGCAGGCCTCGTAGGCCTGGGCGTAGTCGCTCCAGCGGGCGCGCTCGGCGATGTCCGACGGATCGATCTTCCACTGGTGGTCCGGCCGGTCGATGCGGCGGAGCAGGCGGCGTCGCTGCTCCTCCTGCGATACGTGCAGGAAGACCTTGAGGAGCCGCACGCCGTTGCGCTCCAGGTGCGCCTCGTGCTCCACGATGGAGCGGAAGCGGCCGTCCCAGACACCGTCTTCCTCGGCTGCGGGCTCCAGGCCCTCGGGCCCGAGCAGGGCGGGGTGGACGCGGACGGCCAGCACCTCCTCGTAGTAGGAGCGGTTGAAGACGCCGATGCAGCCCCGCGGCGGCAGGCGCGCGGTGGTCCGCCACAGGAAGTCGTGCAGCAGCTCCTCCCGCGTCGGCGGCCCGAAGCTCCAGATCTGACAGCCCTGCGGGTTCAGCCCGGAGAAGACGTGGCGTACCGTCCCGTCCTTGCCCCCGGCGTCCATGGCCTGGAGCACGACCAGCAGCGCGTGGCGCCGCTCCGCCTGTAGCACCCGCTGCAGCTTCGCCATCGCCTTCACGCGCTTGCGCAGCCGCTTCCCGTAGTCGGACCGGGACGCGTAGGGCGGCGGCGTGATGCGGGTCGGCCGCGCGTCGAGCCCCGCCGGCTCGCCGGGAACGAGGCGCAGGCCTAACAGGTGCGGACTCATGGCAAGCGAACCGGAGCCGAGGCGGGCGGTTCCTGGCCCTCAACGCTTCTTGCCGAGTTCCGCGGCGATGTCCTTGGTCAGCCGCCCGACCTTGCGGTGCGCCGCGGTGATCTGGTCGCGGGTCACGCCCCAGCGCTTCATCCAGTACTCCACCGCCTGCCGTTCGGAGAGGTCGAGCCGCTCCTTGTCGACGAAGCCGCGCTTGTCCTTCAGCCCTGCCATGTCACGCCGTCTGCCTTGCCGAGCGCCTCATGTGGGCGATCGTCTCGCCTTCACCACGGCCGCGTCGAGCGCCTGGAGGAAGCGGGAGCGGTCCGCCGGCGCGAAGGGGCGGGGGCCGCCGGTGATCTCGCCCATGGACCGCAGGTGCTCCCCCACCGCGCGGGACGCCAGCGAACCGCCGATGTTGTCGGCCGTGAAGACGCGCCCGGCCGGATGGAGCGCCTGGGCGCCCGCGGCCAGGGCCCGGTCGGCCAGCGGGATGTCGGCGGTGACCACCACGTCGCCCGGGCCTGCGCGCGCGGCGATCCAGTCGTCGGCGATGTCGGGGCCCTGGTCCACCACGACCAGGGTCACGCTGGGATCGGGGGGCGTGCGGATCCAGCTGTTGCAGACGACGAGGACGGGCAGGGCGTAGCGTCCTGCGACGCGGTAGACCTCGTCCTTTACCGGACAGGCGTCCGCATCGACGTAGAGGGTGGTCATATAACGACGTATAGGCCGCCGCCGCCCGTTTGGGCGCCGGTCACAGGTCGCGCCTCATCCATTCCCGGTCCAGCCGCCGCCCCGCCGGATCGCGCGGGGCGGCGCCGTCGTCTCAGAAGTAGTACTTCAGCCCGGCGGTGACGGCCTGGAGATGGGAGCGCGCGAAGGCGGTGTAGCCAGGGCTGTTGAAGTTGTCCGGGTGGTTGAAGTCTGGCGCCTGGATGTAGCGGTAGGCGATGTCCAGGCCGATGTGGTCACCCGCCTTGAACTCCACCCCCGCCTTGGCCTGCCAGATGAAGCCGTCGCGGTCGGCCTCGTAGCTGAAGGCGCCGTTGCGACCGGCGTACTCCACATTGCCCCGGCCGATGCCGGGCGCGATATAGGGCTCCACGCTGATCGGGAAGCTGTGGGGGCCGAGCGGCACCACGTAGCTCGGCGTGAAGGGCAGGCTCAGCCGCAGGTTGCCGAGGCCGCCGTACAGGCGGGTGGCCCCGCCGATGCCGAACACGGGGTTGTTGGGCGAGTAGGAGAGGTTGTCGCGGCTGTAGAAGCCCTCCGCCTCGAACGCCACGCCCTGGACGGGCTTGTAGCCGATCAGGGCCCCGCCGAAGGCGTCGGTGGAATGCGACGCCGACTGGGCCGAGTCGCCGAGCCCCGTCGCTGCGATGTCGATCTTGGTCCGCCCCTCGATGGCCGCGCCGCCCTCCACCTCGACATAGGCATGGTGGAAGACCGTCACCGGATCGTACCAGGCCTGGGCGCCGGCGGGCAGCGCAGGTGATGCGGCGGCGATGACCGCTGCAGCGAGAGCATAGACCTTCATCATTCCACTCCGAAGTTGGAAAAGGCTGATCGTCCCATGCGGCCTCTGCGCGGCCGTGTCGATGCGTAAGGTCCGTGCGCCGCAAGCAAGCGGATCTACCATCGCGCCGCTCATCCCGCCCGAGCGTGGATCCGCTTCACGCATGATCGCGAACCTGCACACGACGCCGGTATGGGCGGCGGCAACATAGTTCCACCCGAACCTGTTAAAGACAAGGAAAATAGCAGAAGCCAGAGCCAGAAAAACGCTCGCCAAAACGCACGGCGACGTGGATAAGGACAATCCTGCAGCTCCGGGACGATAGACCAGTCCGGGAGTTAACTTTTGTTCGTCTCCAACCGCTCATTCATTTCTGTCACGAAACATGTCGGTTGGTAGTGTTAGGATTTCGAGCGAGTTGTAGGAAGCTCGGGTGCGGTGGAGTTTCGGGCGCAGCCGGTTACCGGCGACTTGCCTGGGCGCGAAGGAGTGGGCGATGGACGGATCGGACGCGGCGAACACCCCCGCGGCGGAGCTGACGCAGCTTACGGAGCGGCTGGCTCGCCACCAGACTGAAAGACGCAATTTCTTCAGGCTGGCGGGCGGCGCAGCGGCCGGCGCGGTGGCGATGGCGGCCGCGGAAGGCGGCGGGCTGTCGGCAGCCGCGGCCCAGTCCGCGCCCAGCGACGCGGACGTGCTGAACTTCGCGCTGAACCTCGAGTACCTTGAGGGCAATTTCTATTCCTTCGCGGTTAACGGGACGCCGTTGCCGGCCAGCGCCATGACCGGCACGGGCAACCAGGGCGCGGTGACCGGCGGTCGCCAGGTGCCTTTCGGCAGCCCGGTGATCCAGCGCCTGGCGACGGAGATCTCCAAGGACGAGGGCGAGCACGTCGCCTTCCTGCGCAGCCAGCTCGGATCCTCCGCCGTGGCCCAGCCGACGATCGACCTGTCGGTCAGCCCCACCAGCGCCTTCTCGATGGCTGCGCAGTCGGCGGGTCTTATCCCGGCCGGGCAGTCGTTCGACCCCTACGCCAGCGACGAGAACTTCCTGCTGGGCGCCTATCTCCTGACCGATGTGGGACTTTCCGCCTACATCGGCGGTTCGGTGCTGATCTCGTCCAAGACCTATCTGCAGGCGGCGGCCGGCATCCTGGCGACCGAGGCCTACCACGCCTCCATCCTGCGGACCTCCCTCTATGCGCTGGGGGTGGAGGGCGCTGCGGCGCTCGGCGGCAACGCCCCGGTGGCGATGGACCCCTTCCAGACCACCCAGGCCATCTCCGCGGCCCGGGCCAAGCTGGACGGCACCAACAGCGACGACCACGGCATCGGTTCGGCGACGACACCGACCCTCCTGAACGCCGACCCGAACACCTCCGTCGTATACGGCCGCACGCCCCAGCAGGTGCTTAACGTCGTCTATCTGAACGCCGGCGCGGTGAGTTCCGGCGGCTTCTTCCCCTCCGGGCTGAACGGCAATGTGGTGACCAGCGGTTGATCCGCCGGTCGCCGTTTCGCCTTCGCCCTACCCAGAAGCCCGCATCGACGGAGTTGTTCGATGGATGAAGTCCTTATCCGAGACGCGTTGGACCGCCGGGAGAAGCGCCGGCTGGAGCGGCGCCAACTGTTCCAGGTGGCCGGTTTCGCCGGGGTAGGGGCGGGCGCCCTGGCGCTGGCCGCCTGCGGAGGAGGCCATTCCGCCAGCACCACGGTCGCCGCGGCGCCGACCACCTCGGCCCCGACCGACGCCGACGTGCTGAACTTCGCGCTCAACCTCGAATACCTGGAGGCGAACTTCTACAGCTTCGCCGCCACCGGCGGCCCGATCCCGTCCAGCCTGATGAGCGGCACGGGGACCCAGGGCGGGGCGGCCGGCGGACGGCAGGTCAACTTCACGAGTCCGGTGGTCGGCCGCCTGGCGGCCATGATCGCCAAGGACGAGATGAACCACGTCGCCTACCTGCGCGCCCAGCTCGGGACATCGGCGGTGGCCCAGCCGGCGGTGGACGTCTCCTCCGGCGCCACCAGCGCCTTCTCGATGGCCGCCCAGTCGGCGGGCCTCGTGCCGGCCGGGACCGCCTTCGACCCCTATGCCAGCGACGAGAACTTCCTCATCGCCGCCTATCTGTTCGAGGATACGGGCGTGACCGCCTACATCGGCGGCTCCACCCTGATCTCCAACAAGACCTATCTGGAGGCGGCGGCCGGCATCCTGGCGGCGGAAGCCTACCATGCCTCCATCGTGCGGAGCACGCTCTACACGCTGGGCGTGAACGGTCCATCGCTCGGGGTGTCGGCGGTCCCGATCGATCCGTTCGCCGCGACTACGGCCATCTCCAATGCGCGCGCCACGCTGGATGGCGTCGGCAACGACGACAACGGCATCGGCTCGGCCGCGACGCCGACGGTCGTGGACGCCAATCCGTCCACCGCCATCGTGCCGCCCCGTACGACCGCGCAGGTGCTGAACATCGTCTACCTGGCGAAGCCGGGATCGGCAGCCCGGAGCGGCGGCTTCTTCCCCAACGGGATGAACGGCAACGTCGTCACCAGCGGCTGATTCGGCGACGGTCCTGCAACAGGCAGAGCCCGGTCATCCGGGCGGGTGCGGCGCTCTTGCGGCTAGGGCCATTCGGTCCGGCGGGGTAACAGGAGTCATGCCGTCCTCGGGCACCATCCATCGCCTCGCGGCCGCCGCGGTCCTGGCCTCGGCGGTCGCCGTCTCGGCCCGGGCGCAGGTTCTGGAGATCGCCCCCGGCGGCACGGTGACCCGCTACGATGGTCCGGCCGTCTTCACCGCCGACGGCGCCTCGCCCTTCGCTCCAGCCCCCGGGCCGGTTCGGCGCGGCCAGCCGCGTCCGGACGCCCTCCGCCGCGCCCTGAGGGACGCCGCCGAGGCCGCCGCCATCAGCCCCGAGCTGGTGGGCGCGGTGGCGTGGCGCGAGTCCGGGCTGCGGGCGGATCGTGTCTCGGCCAAGGGCGCGCTGGGGCCCATGCAGCTCATGCCGGCCACCGCTCGCGGGCTCGGAGTCGATCCCGCCGACGCACGGGCGAACCTCCACGGCGGAGCCATCTACCTGGCGCAGATGATGAAGCGCTACGACGGCGACCTCCTGCGCGCGCTCGCCGCCTACAACGCCGGACCGGGTGCGGTCGACCGCCACGGCGGCGCGCCGCCGTACCGCGAGACGCAGGCCTATGTGGGTGCGGTGCTGGAGCGGCTGAGCCAGGCCGTCGTGCCGGAAGCCCCGGTGCGGGCGAGCCGATGAGAGGGACCTTGGACAGACGTTTTCGTGCGGCGCTTGGGCTTCTCGTCCTGGCCGCCCTGCCCGCGGCGGCCCACGCCCAGTCGGTGCAGCTCGACCCCGCCGGCTCCAACGTGATCCTGAACGGGGTGACCTGGCTGCAGGGCACGCTCCTCGGCAATGTCGCGACCGCGCTGGCGGTGATCGCCGTGGGAGCCACGGGGCTGATGATGCTGACCGGCCGCATCGACTGGCGGCGCGGCGCGACAGTGATCCTGGGCTGTTTCATCGTCTTCGGGGCGGCCGCCATCGTGGCCGGCATCCGCTCGGTGGCGGGCGGGACCTGAGGGAGCGTCGATGGCCGAGCTCGAGCGTGACCCCGTCTTCGGCGCCCTGACCCGGCCGCAGATGTTCGCGGGCGTGACCTACAGCTACTTCGTCCTGAACGCGATCGTGACGGTGGAGCTGTTCCTGATCAGCCACAGCTTCCTGGCGCTGCTGATCGCGCCGGTGCTGCACCTCGTCGGCTATCTCGGCTGCCTGCGCGAGCCGCGCTTCTTCGACCTGTGGCTCACCCGCGCCAGCCGATGCCCGCGGGTGAAGAACGCCCGCTTCTGGCGCTGCAACTCCTACCGCGCCTGAGATGACGGCCGCGCTCATCACGCGGGAGCCCCGCCCGGACGAGCGGCGCGAGGCGCCGGCAGGCGCGCGCCTGCCCTATGCCCGCCAAGTGGACGACGCCACGCTCGCCACCCGCGACGGGCGCCTGCTTCAGGTCATCCACCTCGCCGGCTTCCCCTTCGAGACCGCCGACACCGAGGAGCTGAACTACCGTAAGTCGGTCCGCGACACGATGCTACGCGGCGTCGCCAACTCCCGCTTCGCCCTTTACCACCACGTGCTGCGACGGGAGACCTCGCCGGACCTGCGGGGCGACTTTCCCGACCCGTTCAGCCGGGCGCTGGACGGGGAGTGGCGCACCTGGCTCGCGTCGCGGCGCCTGTTCGTCAACGACCTCTTCCTGACCGTCGTGCGCCGCCCGCTCCAGGGCCGCATCGGCCTGGCGGGCGAGATCGGCCGGCTCCTGCGGCCCGGGGCCGAGCGGGCGGAGGGCGCGGCCGGCTTCGCGCGCGACCTCGCTGCCCTGAACGG
>CAXUCS010000074.1:0-9221 GCA_964249365.1 uncultured Caulobacteraceae bacterium
GTGCTCGACCTGCGGTGCGCTCGACACGGCCGACCCCTGCACCGTCTGCGCCGCACCCGAACGCGACCGCACCCTCCTCTGCGTGGTGGAGGAAGTGGGCGCGCTCTGGGCCATGGAGCGGGCAGGCGCCTTTCGCGGCCACTACCACGTGCTGGGCGGTCTCCTGTCGGCGCTCGACGGGGTGGGGCCAGAGGCCCTCAGGGTCGAGAGCCTCCTCGCCCGCGCCGCCGACCCGGCCGTGCACGAGGTCATCCTCGCCCTGCCGGCGACCGTCGACGGCCAGACCACCGGCCACTATCTACACGAGCGGCTGGCGGGCGCAGCCGTCAGCGTCACCTCGCTGGCGCGGGGCGTCCCGGTCGGCGGCGAGCTCGACTGGCTGGACGACGGCACCATAGCCCAGGCGCTGCGCGCCCGCCGGCCAGCTTGACCGCCCTCATACGGGAATGGTCTTGGCCGCCTGTCCGGGCTAGGTTAGCGGACAAGCAACACCATCAAGCGCCCAAGAGGACAAGCCATGGCCCGCATCACCCTGCGGCAACTGCTCGATCACGCCGCTGAGCACGGCTACGGCGTCCCCGCCTTCAACATCAACAACATGGAGCAAGGGCTCGCCATCCTGGAGGCGGCGAGCAAGACCGACAGCCCGGTGATCATCCAGGCCAGCCGCGGCGCGCGCTCCTACGCCAACGACCTGATGCTGGCCAGGATGATCGACGCGCTGGTCGACATCTATCCCTCGATCCCGATCTGCATGCACCAGGACCACGGCAACAACGAAGCCACCTGCGCCACCGCCATCCAGCACGGCTTCACCAGCGTGATGATGGACGGCTCGCTGGAAGCCGACGCCAAGACGCCCGCCAGCTACGACTACAACGTCAAGGTGACCCGCGACGTGACGAAGATGGCCCACTGGGTCGGCGCCTCGGTGGAGGGCGAGCTCGGCGTGCTGGGCTCGCTGGAGACCGGCATGGGCGAGGCGGAGGACGGCCACGGCTTCGAGGGCAAGCTCGACCACTCCCAGCTCCTGACCGATCCGGATCAGGCGGTGGACTTCGTGCGGGAGACGGAGGTGGACGCGCTGGCCATCGCCATGGGCACCAGCCACGGCGCCTATAAGTTCACCCGAAAGCCGGACGGCGAGGTGCTGGCCATGACCGTCATCGAGGAGATCCACCGGCGGCTGCCCAACACCCACCTCGTTATGCACGGCTCCTCCTCGGTGCCGCAGGACCTTCAGGACGTGATCAACAGTTACGGCGGCGAGATGCCGCAGACCTGGGGCGTGCCGGTCGAGGAGATCCAGCGCGGCATCAAGCACGGCGTGCGCAAGATCAATATCGACACCGACAACCGCATGGCCATGACCGGGGCTATCCGCAAGGTCCTGGTCGAGAACCCTTCGGAGTTCGACCCGCGCAAATACCTCAAGCCGGCCATGGAGGCGATGAGGAAGCTCTGCCAGGACCGCTTCCAGCAGTTCGGCACGGCCGGCCACGCCTCTGCGATCAAGGTCCTGCCGCTTTCGGCCATGTCCAAGCGCTACGCCGCGGGCGAGCTGTCGCCCAAGTTCGGGGCGTCGGCGCAGAAGCTGGCGGCGGAGTGAACCGCTGACGCTATCGAGGGCGGCGGCCGCGCTGGTCGCCGTTTTCGGCCTGACCGGTTGTGGCGAGGCCCTGCCTCCCGAAGCTTTTAACGGCCGCTTGCCCGTGTTCTCGCCCGAACAGCTCTTCTCCGGTGAGACCTGTTCGCGAGGGGTGCTGGAGACGGCTAGCGGGGCCCCGTCCCAGCGCTTCGCGGTGGTCGGCCACGGCCGCGTCCTGCCGGACGGACGGTTCGAGCTCGACCAGACCGTCACCTTCGACGGGCGCCCGCCGCGGGAGCGGACCTGGATCATGAGCCGGCTGGACCCGCACCACTACGTCGCGGACCTGACCGATGCGTCCGGACCCGTGCGCGCCGACGCCTATGGCGACCTCTTCCACCTTCGCTATCGGGTCGAGGGCGTGCCGCTCGGCACGATGGAGCAGTGGCTTTACCTCCAGCCGGACGGACGCACAGTGATGAACGAGGGGGTGGTGCGGGTCGCGGGCGTGGTCGTGCGCCGGCTCTCAGAACGGATCACAAAGGCGGGGGAGGCGACGCCCGGCTGCTGAGCGGGGCCGCTTCGCATTGCACCGCTTCGGGCGGCTACCTATAAGCGCGGCCACACCGGCGGCCTATCGAGCGCACCTCATGAACATTCACGAGCATCAGGCCAAGGCCATCCTCAAGGCGTTCGGCGCGCCGGTGCCGCAGGGCTTCCCCGCCTTCACCCCCGCCGAGGCCGAGGAGGCCGCCGGCAAGCTCGGCGGTCCGGTGTTCGTGGTGAAGTCGCAGATCCACGCCGGCGGCCGCGGCAAGGGCCGTTTCGAGGGGCTCGGCCCCGACGCCAAGGGCGGCGTGCGGGTGGTGAAGAGCGTGGAGGAGGTGCGCAGGAACGCCGAGGAGATGCTCGGCCGCGTGCTCGTCACCCACCAGACCGGCCACCACGGCCGCCAGGTGAACCGCCTGTATATCGAGGAAGGCGCAGACATCGCCAGGGAGCTCTACCTCTCGCTCCTGGTCGACCGCGAGACCAGCCGCGTCGCCGTGGTCGCCTCCACCGAGGGCGGTATGGACATCGAGGAGGTCGCCCACTCCACGCCGGAGAAGATCCACACCATCCAGATCGACCCGGCCACCGGCGTCTTTCCCCACCACGGCCGCGCGCTCGCCGAGGCGCTGCAGCTTAAGGGCGACCTCGCCAAACAGGCCGCCAAGCTGATCGGCCAGCTCTACCAGGCCTTCGTCTCCAAGGACATGGATCTCCTGGAGATCAACCCGCTGATCGTCACGGGCGACGGGCAGCTCAAGGTGCTGGACGCCAAGGTCAGCTTCGACTCCAACGCGCTGTTCCGCCACAAGGACGTGGTCGAGTTGCGCGACACGGGCGAGGAGGACCAGAAGGAGATAGAGGCCTCCAAGCACGAACTGAGCTACATCGCACTCGACGGCGAGATCGGCTGCATGGTGAACGGCGCAGGCCTCGCCATGGCCACCATGGACATCATCAAGCTCTATGGAGCCGAGCCCGCCAACTTCCTCGACGTGGGCGGCGGCGCCAACAAGGAGAAGGTGACGGCGGCCTTCAAGATCATCACCGCCGACCCCAACGTGAAGGGCATCCTCGTCAACATCTTCGGCGGCATCATGCGCTGCGACATCATCGCGGAGGGCGTGATCGCGGCGGTGAAGGAGGTAGGGCTGAAGGTGCCGCTGGTGGTACGCCTGGAGGGCACAAACGTGGACCAGGGCAAGGAGATCCTCTCCGGCTCCGGCCTCAATGTCATCGCCGCCAACGACCTCTCGGACGCAGCGGAGAAGATCGTCAAGGCGGTCGCGAGGCGGCCTGACACTTCAGGTGGTCATGAACGTGTGCTAGGTTTGTGGTAATGACTTCTGTTCAGCTGAGATGCGATCTCGACGAATGGGCCCGGGCTGAAGTCGACGCTGGGCGCGCGCCTAGCGTCGACCAACTCGTAACGGACGCTCTCGTAACATGGCGCGCCGAGGTCGAGCACGTCCGGGCGCGCTTGGACGAAGCGCGTGTCGCCATAGCTCGCGGTCGCGTCATCGACGGTGATAACTTTTTGGCTGAATTAGATCTGTGGATAGCGGAGGACCGTGCCGCCGCGCTGGGGATGTGAACAGACGCAAGCTTAAGCTCCGGCTTACCGAGCCGGCGCGTGATGACCTTGCGGGCGTCAGAGCATGGTTGCGTGAGAACGCCGGCCCGCGGGCTGCGGCGACGCTGCTCGAGCGCTTAGCTCGAAACCTGCAGCACCTGCGAGCTTGGCCCTTGACCGGCGCCAGTCGACCTGAACTTGGAGAAGGGGTTCGCTTCTCACGATTTGGCGCCTACGTCATCTACTACACCGCGAGCGAGTCCGACTTGACAGTCCTGCGGGTGCTCCATGCCTCGCGCGACCGGTCGTCGATCGTGCCAGATTGAAGACCGAAGGGTTTCCCCCGCCGCCGTCCTGCGCTAATCCCACCCGCGCCCGAAGCACCGCCTCTGCTGCGCCTGCGAACGAGAGAGCTACACGCCCCGTGTCCATCCTGATCGACTCGAACACCAAGGTGATCTGCCAGGGCGTCACGGGCAGCCAAGGCACCTTCCACACCGAGCAGGCGGTGGCGTACGGGACCAAGATGGTCGGCGGCGTGACGCCGGGCAAAGGCGGGCAGACCCACGTCGGCCTGCCCGTGTTCGACACGGTGATCGAAGCGCGGGAGAAGACGGGCGCGGACGCCAGCGTGATCTATGTGCCGCCGCCTTTCGCCGCCGACTCCATCCTGGAGGCGATCGATGCGGAGATACCGTTGATCATCTGCATCACCGAGGGCATTCCGGTGGAGGACATGGTCAAGGTGAAGCGGAGCCTCGCGGGCTCCAAGTCGCGCCTGATCGGGCCGAACTGCCCGGGCGTGCTGACCCCCAACCAGTGCAAGATCGGCATCATGCCGGGCAACATCTTCAAGGCCGGGTCGGTGGGCGTGGTCTCGCGCTCCGGCACCCTGACCTATGAGGCGGTGTTCCAGACCACCAACGCCGGCCTCGGCCAGACCACCGCGGTCGGCATCGGCGGCGACCCGGTGAAGGGGACCGAGTTCATCGACGTGCTGGAGATGTTCCTGGCCGACCCCAAGACCGAGTCGATCATCATGATCGGCGAGATCGGCGGCTCGGCCGAGGAGGACGCCGCGGCGTTCCTGAAGAGCCACAAGGTCAAGAAGCCGACCGTCGGCTTCATCGCGGGCCGCACGGCGCCTCCGGGTCGCCGCATGGGCCACGCCGGGGCCATCATATCCGGCGGCAAGGGCGGAGCGGAGGACAAGATCGCGGCCATGGAGGCGGCAGGCATCCGCGTGTCGCCCTCACCGGCCAAGCTCGGCGAGACGCTGCTGGAGCTTTTGAAGGGCTGACGGCGACTTCACGGTTCCGTTACGGGCCGTGAGGGATCATAGTGCAACAGCGCGATCCGCGCCTGGCGTCCTCCCCGACGACACCCTGGCCGGATCGGGCTTTCGGGTGAGAGACGATGGCGGACGACGCGGGTCTTCTTAAGACGGCCGGGATCGAACAGGTTCTCGGCGAGACGAGCTTCCTCTACGGCGCCAACGCCGGCTTCGTCGAAGACCTTTACGAGCGATACGCCAAGGATCCCCGCTCGGTGGAGCCCTCCTGGCGCGCCTACTTCGACAGCCTGCACGACCAGCCCGCGGCGATCCAGGCGGCGGGCGCGGAGCCGAGCTGGGCCAAGGCGCCCACGCCCGTGCAGCGGCCGGACTGGCTGTCGGCCATCGACGGCCTGTGGCCCGCGGTGGAGGCCAAGGTCTCCAAGGCGATCACCGAGAAGACGCCGCAGGCCTCGACCGCCGACGTTCGCGCCGCCACCCTCGACTCGGTCCGCGCGATCATGATGATCCGCGCCTACCGCATTCGCGGACACCTGCAGGCCAACCTCGATCCCCTGGGGCTCGAGCCGAAGGTGGAGAACGCCGAGCTCGACCCCGCGAACTACGGCTTCTCCGAGCGCGACTACGACCGGCCGATCTTCCTCGACTATGTGCTGGGGCTGGAGACCTCCACCATCCGGGAGATCCTCGCCATCCTGCGGCGCACCTACTGCGGCAGCGTCGGGGTGCAGTTCATGCACATCTCCGACCCGTCGGAGAAGGCCTGGATCCAGGACCGCATCGAGGGCAAGGACAAGGAGATCAGCTTCACCGCCGAGGGCAAGAAGGCGATCCTGAAGAAGCTGATCGAGGCGGAAAGCTTCGAACGCTTCCTCCACCGCCGCTTTCCCGGAACCAAGCGCTTCGGCCTGGACGGGGCGGAGGCGATGGTCCCCGCGATGGAGCAGATCATCAAGCGGGGCGGCGCGCTCGGCGTGGACGAGATCGTCGTCGGCATGCCCCACCGCGGGCGGCTGAACGTGCTCGCCGCGGTGATGGGCAAGCCCTACCGCGTGATCTTCCACGAGTTCCAGGGCGGCTCGTCGCTGCCGACCGACATCGAAGGGTCGGGCGACGTCAAGTACCACCTCGGCGCGTCCAGCGACCGGGAGTTCGACGGCAACAGCGTCCACCTGTCGCTGACCGCCAATCCCAGTCACCTGGAGATCGTCAATCCCGTGGTGATCGGCAAGGCGCGGGCCAAGCAGACGCTCGACTACCGCGCCGACAGCCAAGCCGACCGCGGCAAGGTCATGCCGCTGATCCTGCACGGCGACGCCGCCTTCGCCGGCCAGGGCGTGGTGGCGGAGTGTTTCATGCTCAGCGAGTTGAAGGGCTACAAGACCGGCGGCACCGTCCACATCATCGTCAACAACCAGATCGGCTTCACCACCGATCCCCGCAACTCGCGCTCCTCGCCCTATCCGTCGGACACGGCGCTGATGGTCCAGGCCCCGATCTTCCACGTCAACGGCGACGATCCCGAAGCGGTCGTGTTCGCCGCCAAGGTCGCGACCGAGTACCGCCAGAAGTTCGGCAAGGACACGGTGGTGGACATGTTCTGCTACCGCCGCTTCGGCCACAACGAAGGCGACGACCCGACCTTCACCCAGCCGCGCATGTACGCCAAGATCAAGGACCAGCCCTCGGTTCGCGAGCTCTATGCGCGCCGGCTGGTCCAGGAAGGCGTCATCACCCAGGCCGAAGGCGACGGCTGGATCAGCGAGTTCGAGACCTTCCTCGGCGAGGAGTTCGACGCCGGCAAGGACTACCACGCCAACAAGGCCGACTGGCTCGACGGCCTGTGGTCGGGGCTGAAGCTCGAACCCGGCGCGGAGCTGCAGCGGGGCGATACGGGCGTGCCGGCCGTCAAGCTGCAGGACATCGGCCGCAAGCTCACCGCCATCCCTGAGCGCTACGACGTCCACAAGACGCTGCGGCGGGTGATCGATGCGCGCCGCACGGCGGTGGACGCGGGCGAGAACATCGATTGGGCGCTGGCCGAGCACCTGGCCTTCGCGAGCCTGCTCGACGAAGGTTATCCCATCCGCCTCGCCGGCCAGGACAGCGTGCGCGGCACCTTCTCCCAACGCCACTCCGCCGTCGTCGACCAGACCACCGAGGAGCGCTACATCCCGCTGAACCACGTCCGTGCGGGCCAGGGCTATTACGAGGTGATCGACTCGGCCCTGTCGGAGGAGGCGATCCTCGGCTTCGAGTACGGCTACAGCGTCGCGGACCCGAACACGCTCGTCCTCTGGGAAGCGCAGTTCGGCGACTTCGCCAACGGCGCGCAGGTCGTGGTGGACCAGTTCATCTCGTCCGCCGAGCGCAAGTGGCTGCGCATGAGCGGGCTGACGCTCCTCCTGCCGCACGGCTACGAGGGACAGGGGCCGGAGCACTCCTCCGCGCGGCTGGAGCGCTACCTGCAGATGTGCGCGGAGGACAACCTCCAGGTCGCCAACTGCTCCACGCCCGCCAACTATTTCCACATCCTGCGGCGGCAGATGCACCGGACGTTCAGGAAGCCGCTGATCCTGATGACGCCGAAGTCGCTCCTCCGCCACAAGCGGGCGGTGTCGAAGATGGCGGATCTGGCGGAGGGCTCGACCTTCCACCGCGTGCTGCCCGATACCGCCCAGGTCGACGCGGCCGCCGCAGGCGTCACGCTGAAGGCCGACGCCGACATCCGCCGGGTGATCATGTGCTCGGGCAAGGTCTATTACGACCTCCTGGACGCCCGCGAGAAGAAGGGGGTGGACGACGTCTACCTCATGCGGCTGGAGCAGTTCTATCCCTGGCCGATGCAGACGCTGCGGCGCGAGCTGGCGCGGTTCCCTAAGGCCCAGCTGGTCTGGTGCCAGGAGGAGCCGAAGAACATGGGCGGCTGGACCTTCGTCGACCCATGGCTGGAGCTGACGCTCGACAAGGTCGACATCAGCGCCAAGCGCGCCCGCTACGTCGGCCGCCCGGCCTCGGCGTCCACCGCCGCCGGCATCATGAGCCGCCACCAGAAGGAGCTGCGGACCTTCCTGGACGAGGCGTTCGCCTGAAGCTGATGTCAAGCGCCGCCGCTCGCCGCGATGTCTCATCCCTTCCCCTCAAGGGGGGAGGGGCAGGGGAGGGAGTTTGCGCACCGGCGGTGACGCAGAGCCCAGATAAGGCGCCGCCTCCCGCGCCCTCCGACACACGTCCAGCCCCCACTTCCATCCCAAACCTGTCCCCATCGACGGGGAAGGGCTTCCAGTCAGGCCTACGCACACCATGAGCGATATCCTCGCACCCACGCTGGGTGAGTCCGTCAGCGAAGCCACCGTGTCGCGCTGGACCAAGAAGCCGGGCGAGCCGGTGAAGAAGGACGAGGTGCTGGTCGAGCTCGAGACCGACAAGGTCAGCCTGGAGGTCTCCGCCCCGTCCGACGGCGTGCTCGGCGAGATCGCCGCAGAGGAAGGGGCTACCGTGACCGCCGGCCAGAAGCTCGGCGAGGTGTCGGAGAACGGGGCCGCCAAGCCGGCGGCGCGAGGCGCGTCAAAGCCCGCCACCGGCTCCAACGCCAAGCCGGCGACCCCCACCATGGCTGCTCCGAGCGCCGAGGAGCAGTCGGAGACCGCCCCGGGCAAGCCCGCCAAGCCGGCGCACGCACCCGTCGCGGACACCCGCGCGCCGGACGAGAAGGGCGACGCCAAGCCCTCCGGCGGCGCGGCGGGCGGCGGGGTCGAGGTGGCCGTGCCCACCATGGGCGAGTCGGTCAGCGAGGGCACGGTCGGGACCTGGACCAGGAAGGTCGGCGACAGGGTGGCGCGTGACGAGGTGCTGGTGGAGATCGAGACCGACAAGGTCGCGGTGGAGGTCTCCTCCCCCGCCGACGGCGTGCTGTCGGAGATCACCGCGGAGGCCGGCTCGACCGTCAAGCCGAACCAGATGATCGCGCGCATCGGCGGGGCGTCCAACGTGGGCGTCCAGCAGTCCTCCGGGGCGGGCGACGACACTCCCGCCAACGAGCCGCCCGCCGCCCAGAAGGGACCGGCGCCGGCGAACCTCTCGCCCTCCGTACAGCGGATCGTGGCGGAGAAGGGGCTCGACCCCGCCTCCATCCAGGGCACCGGCCCGGACGGGCGGATCACCAAGGGCGACGCGCTGCAGGCCTCGTCAAGCGGCGGCGCCGGTCCCTTCTGGGC
>CAXUCS010000075.1:0-9206 GCA_964249365.1 uncultured Caulobacteraceae bacterium
TCACCGCGCTCGGACGCGGCACCCCCTGGGAAGGCAAGGCGGGGCTGGTCACCGCCTCGATCCGCATGGACGACCTCCTGATGCAGACCGGCGCCGCCTTCCGCGGGCTCGCCATGCCGTCGTTCATGGAGAACGCGTTGCAGCAGGTCCCCGCCATCAAGGCGCAGGGCGCGATGATGGGGCCGCTCGACCCGGACCTGAAGGCGCCGACCACCGCCACGCGCGACATGGGCGAGGCGGCGGCGCGCCTTCTCGCCGACCGCTCGTGGAGCGGGCAGGAGGAGGTCCCGGTGCTCGGGCCCGAGGACCTGTCCATGAACGAGATCGCCGCGATCGTCTCCGAGGTGGCCGGCCGCGAGGTGCGCTACCGGCAGGTTCCCCTCGACGCCTTCGGGGAGCGCCTCGCCGGCTTCGGCATGAGCCCGTCCTTCGTCAAGGGCTATGTCGACATGATGCGGGCCAAGAACGAGGGCATGGACAACCAGGCCGAGCGCGCCGCCCCGACCCGCACGGCCACGACCTATCGCCAGTGGGCCGAGCAGGCGCTCAAGCCGGCGCTGGCGGGCTGAGCCGGACGCCGACGCCTCTCAGCCATTGACCAGGGATGGTTCCATGATCGAGCAAGCCCAATACACGCTGCCGAGGAGCGCCAAGGGTCCCATGGCGCCTCCTCCCAGGCTCCGGGGCGACCTGCAGGCCGTGGTTGATACGGTGGCGGCGTGGCCGGAGGTGCAGGTCAGCATGCACTGGCACTTCTCCGACCACAGCCGCGTCGACGGCGTCGACTTCTACGTGGGTGATGACGAGCTGGGCCACCTGCACCTGGACGGCTCGATCCACCTGGCGACCACCGCGGCGCTGCAGGCCGAGCTGATCGGCGAGGGCGTCGGCACGCCCTTCCGCTACGCCCGGGGCTGGACCCAGGGCGGCGTCCGCCGCCTCGGCGTGGCGGGCGCAGCGGCTCTCTTCCGGCGGAACTACCACAGGCTCCGGCCCGAGACCCGCGCCGGGCTCTGACCCATGTCGGACGACCTGCAGCCGTCTCCTGAACTCGGTCCTTAAGAGGTCGACGGCATGCGGCTGCTCCACTGCATCCATGTCCCGGCCGCCGGGCCTGAGGTCGCGCCCAGGATGGTGAGCCGTCGCGCCAAGCTCCCGCCACGTCACTCCAGGAGCAGCACGAGCTTGCCGTGGGCGCGTCCACTCACGCTGACCTCGAGCGCCTCTCGCCAGTCCTCCAGCGGAAAGGTGCGGGCGACCGGGACCGTGAACCGGCCCTGCGCGGCCAGCGCCGCGAACTCGGGAAGCGCGGGGTAGGCGAGCCGCCCCTCGAAGCTGGTGCGCACGCCGAGCGCCTCGGCGGCGGGACCGTGGTTGCTGACGGTGACGATCCGGTGGGCGTCGCCGCCCGCGATCCCCACGAGGTCGGGCAGGACGTCGCTGATCGGGCCGGCGTCGAGTATCCGGTCGGGCGCGCCGCCGGCCATCGCCTGAACCCGCTCGACCATGCCCTCTGCGTAGGGCGTGACCTCGGCCCCGAGCGCGCGGAGCCGGGCCGCGAAGGTCTCGCCCGACGCGGCGACCACCCGCACGCCCTTCCGCCGGAGCGCCATCTGCACGGCGGCGAAGCCGATCATCGTGCCCGCGCCATAGACCATCAGAGTGGAGCCGGACGGAGGGTCCAGGATGGCGAGGCAGCGGTAGGCGGTCTCGATCGCCATGGGAAGGGCGGCCGCGTCCAGGAGGTCCAGTCCTTCCGGCACGGGCGTCCACACCGACAGGACGGCGTGGTCCGCAGCCCCGGCGCTCGGGTAGCCCTGGTAGTCGGGGACGCCCAGGATGCGGTCGCCGACCCGCACGCCAGTCACGCCCTCGCCCAGCGCCTCCACCGTTCCCGAGACGTCCAGGCCGACGCCCCGGGGCAGGTCGCCGGCGAACAGGCCCCGGCACAGCGCCCAGTCGGCGGGGTTGAGCCCGCAGGCGTGCACGCGCACGCGGACGTGGCCCGCCCGGGGCTGCGGCGCTTCCGCCTCCTCCAAGCGGAGCACGTCCGCCGGTTCGCCGTAGCCGTGGAAGCGCAACGTCCGCATCAGCCAATCTCCTATACGACAGTGACTGACGTATAGAGGTCGGGACAGTGGAAGCGCAAGCGGTATAGATGCGTCCATGCCTCGGAGCGGAAACGAAGCGCGACGCCGACTGCAGCAGGCTGCCCTGGAGTTGTTCCAGGAGCGTGGCTACGAGGCGACCACGACCGCCGAAATCGCCGCCCGCGCCGGAGTGACGGAGCGCACCTTCTTCCGCCATTTCCCGGACAAGCGGGAGGCGCTGTTCGACGGCGAGGAGGCGTTCCGCGACGCCCTGGCCGAGGCCGTCTCCGCCGCGCCGGAGGCGATGGCGGCCATGGACGTCCTCCTCGCCGCCTTCGCCTCGACGGGGCCGATGCTGGAGCGCAACCGGGCGTTCACCGAACCCCGGCAGGTTCTGGTCGCACGCACCCCGGCGCTGCAGGAGCGAATGTTGACGAAAACCTCCGGCGTGACCCGCGCCCTATCGGCCGCCCTGGAGCGCCGCGGCGTCGATGGGGCTCTCGCCACCCTGGCGGCGCAGACGGGAATGGCCGTATTCAGTTACGCCGCGCAGGCTTGGTTCGACGACCCGAAGCCGGGCCTGGAGGCTCACCTTCAGCGCGCCTTCCACAAGATCAAGGAGCTTTTACCGCCCTTCACTCACAATGGGTGATCCTGTTTAGGCGCCGCTGAGAAGTAGACTTCGCTGACGTCTGCTACGGCCTGATCCGCTATCCGGCCACGCCCGTTCGCCGACGAGTGAGACGCGCCCGCTTCACCGCAGGGTTCATACTTGCGAGCGCTAGCATGGCAGCTTCCACGTCAGAGGCGGCGAGCTCCAAGCAACCATAACGCTATACCGCGTAGCACACTCGTGTTTTCCACACCGCCGCTTCGGAAAGCCGCTGAACGGGCGCGAAGAATTCCAAGGACGTGGTCCAGGAGAGCTCATCCGTTAGAACATCGCTTTAACTACGCCGATGCAATCCCGCCGAAGTTATCTTCTTCAAATACAGCGTGTTGATCCTGATATCGATTTCATATACCGGAGTCGACGTCAAAAGTCTGCGGGTCCGCCTGGTCCGCGCCCGTTGAGACCAGCTCGTCGCGAAGGGTTCTAAGCACGGACGCCACGTGTGACACGACGGCGTCGCGCTCGCGCCGACGAGCCCAGCCCAAATACAAGGTGAACGGCTCGACCGTGACGGGAGGCTCAAGGCTTGTGAGGCCTTCGCCGGCGCGTCCGTGCAGGCACAGGCTCGGCAGCAGCGCAATCAGCTCGGAGCCACGCAGTAGGTCGGGTGCGAGTAGGAAGCTGGGCAAGACCACAGCAACCCTGCGTTGAAGGCCGAGCGCTTCCAGTTGCGCGTCCAACGACGTTTGCGCACCGCCGGAGGCCGACACGACCAGGTGCGGAAAGGCGAGCCAGGTCTCCAAGTCGAAGTCAGCGGCGGCCGGATGGTCGGCCCGGAACGCGATCCTGTAATCCTGCCGGAGGAACGTCTCGCGCCGAACGTCGCCTGTGTCCGTCTCGGGAAGGAGGGAGACGGCGAGGTCGACTTCGCCCTTGCGCAGCGCTTCTTCCGCCCGGGCTCCAGCGCCCCAGGGTTGGAGCACCAGATCGATCCCGGGAGCCGTCTCGGCCAGGCGCCGGCGCAGCGGTGCGCTGAAAACGGCGGCCAAGGCATCGGCCATGACCAACCGCACCGTGCGCCGCACCGTGGTGATGTCCGGCTCACGCAGGTTCAGCAGGCGCTTGAGGTCGTTGAGCACGACGGCGAGTGGCGCGCGCAGGGCCTCGGCGGCGGGAGTCAATCGCATGCCGGCGCCCCGGCGTTCCAGGAGACGGTCGCCGAACAGATGGCGGCAACGCTCCAATGCGCTGGAGGTCGCCGACTGGGACAGCCCGACTCGGGCCGCAGCCCGGGAGACGTGCGCCTCCTCCAGCAGCGCCTCGAGCACCACGAGCAGGTTGAGGTCGAGGCCGCGCAAATCCATCGCGTCGATAGTGGATCAGTTCGACTTTCGATTGGAAGCGGCGATGATCCGCGGCTAGTCGAAGCGCCTCACGGGCGGCGCGACCCGGAAGACGATCGGCCTTTCTCGGGAGTTCACCCATGATCCTGGTCACCGGCGCCACGGGCGCGAACGGCGCGGAGCTGGTCAAGCTCTTGGCTTCCCGGGGCGTGCCGCTGAAGGCTATGGTACGCAAGGTGGCGGACGCGGACGCCCTGGCCGACCTGACCGGGGTCCAGCTGGTCACGGGCGATTTCGATGACAGAGCGTCGCTCGATCACGTGCTGGAGGGCGTGGACCGCGCCTTCCTGCTCACGCCCTCCACGGAACGGGCCGAGGCCCAGCAGGTCAACTTCGTGAAGGCCGCCAGGGCGGCGGGTGTCAAGCGGCTGGTGGTGCTGTCGCAGTTCGCCTCGGCGGCGGACTCGCCCGTGCGCTTCCTGCGCTACCACGCCGCGGTGGAGGCGGCGGCGGAGCGCTCCGGCCTCGCCTGGACCTTCCTGCGGCCCAACCTGTTCATGCAGGGACTGCTACAGTTCAAGGGCATGATCGCGGCCACCGGTGGCTTCGCCGCGGCGATCGGCGACGCGCGCGTCAGTGTCGTGGACGTGCGTGACAACGCTGCGGCGGCCGCGGCGGCCCTTACCGAGGATGGCCACGAGGGCCGGACTTACAGCCTGACCGGCCCCGAAGCCCTGACCCACGCGGAGATGGCGGAGATGCTGTCCGAGGCGACCGGCCGGCGCATTGCGTTCCGTGACGTACCTGAAGAACAGATGGCCGAGGGTCTGCGCCAAGCCAGTATGGCGCCCTGGCAGGTCGACGGCCTTCTTGAGGATTATGCGCACTACCGCCGCGGGGAGGCGGCCGAGATCGCCACCGGTGTGAAGGACGCGACTGGCGCGTCGCCGCGCCGCTTCCAGGACTTCGCCCATGACTACGCCTCCGCCTTCTAACCCACACCTCTTCCAGCCCGCCTGTAGTCTTTCCACACCATGGTCTAAGCTCAATCCGTCTTTGACAAGCCGTCAAACTGTCTAGATGAACGGGACCCGCCTGCATAGCGGTCCCTCTTGCCGATAGTGATAGGCCGGTCAAGGACCCTCGCATTATCTATTACTTTCCTGTTGACACGTTGAAGCCTGAGTCCTGATCACCTAACAGACAGCAGTAGTGGATCGTTTCGGCCCGCTCCGCGGTGCCCTTCAACGGTTGTGGGCGTTAAACGGCGGCTCGCTGAGCTTAGAGCGAAGGTGACGATGATTGAGATGCGGGCGGCAGTGTACCACCAGTACGGGAAACCGAGCGTGCTGCACGAGACCGAGTTATCCGTGCCGAAGCCGAGCGAGGGCGAGTTGCTGGTGCGCGTCCTTGCCGCCAGCGTGAACGGCTACGATGCGCTGGTACGCTCAGGCGCGCTGAAACTGTTCGTGAGCCGCGAGTTCCCGAAGCGGACGGGCCTCGACTTCGTCGGGGAGGTGGCGGTTTCGTCGGATCGCGCAGCCGGGTTCAAGCCGGGCGACCGGGTCTGGGGTGCTTTACCCCTGCACCGGCTCGGCAGCGCCGCGGAGTTCGTCAGCGTCTCGCCAGGACAGGTCGCTCATAGTCCGGAGGGGCTGGCGGCGACGGACGCCGCCGCCTTGCCTGTGGTCGGCGTCACCGCCCTGATCGGATTGCGTGACATCGGGCGGCTCCGGCCCGGCCAGCGGCTGCTGGTGCGGGGCGCGAGCGGCGGTGTCGGCAGCATCGCCGTGCAGATCGGCAAGGCGTTCGGCGCGCACGTCACCGGGCTCGCGAGCGCGGCCAACCTCCATTTCGTTCGCGGACTCGGCGCGGACACGGTGCTGGACTACCGGGAGACCACGCCCAAGGGGCTGGGCGAGTTCGACGTGATCCTCGACACGGTAGGCACGGACCTCGCCGCCTGGCGCCGGCTGCTCGCGCCGCGCACGGGCCGCATGGCCGCCATCGTTCCCGATCCGCAGCACCCGCTGAAGTCGATGGCCTACGTCGCGGTCTCGCGCATTTACGGGGGGCGTCGCGTCCGCTTCTTTAGCGCCAAGCCCGACACGGCCCTGCTGGAGGACCTCGGGAAGCTCGTGATCTCCGGAGCCGTCAGGCCCGTCGTCGCCGCGATCCACCCGCTCGCCCGCATCGCGGACGCACACCTGGCCTTTGAGGCCGGTGGACAGCGCGGAAAGACGGTCGTCCAGATCGCCTGAAGGCGGTCGCAGGAGCGTGCCCGGCGCGAGCCTCCGCACACCGGCCAGGATGTCGCCAGAGCTTAGCCAAGCGATCAGATCGTGGCAAACGCTTCCAAGCTCTCGCCCCGGCGCTGGGTCGTCGAGCGCACATCGGCTTCGCTCGGCAGATGCCGGCGCCCGGCCAAGCCTGCGAAAACACGGTTCTCGCGGAGACGGCCGCGCCTGACGACAGGGAAGATCAGCGTCACGTCTCTCCCCACCGATGTCTCCGCTGCGAGGCTTGGCCTATCCACGATTCGCTAAGGTCGCTCTGGAGCGGAGGCGAGTGGCTCACCGCCACGTCTCTCGCGGCCACGGTCACCTCGCCTGTATTAGCCTGAGGATAGCAGCACGGTTCGTCGTCACAAGGTCCGAACACCTTCTCGCCTTGCTCGTCAGGCCGTTCAGAACCGCGCCCGCAGGGTCGCCCCGAAGGTGCGCGGGGCGCCGAGGAAAGCGTCGAGCTCGCCTTTGGCGTTGGTCGGGATGTTCTGTGCAGGCACATTGAAGGCTGTCTGTTCGTAGTTGGTGTCGAACAGGTTTTCCGCCCAGAGCTCCACGTCATAGCGGCTGTCGCGCGGGCCTAAGATGATGCGCGCATCGGTGACGGTATAGGCCTTCTGTGATTTCCTGGGATCCTCGTCCGAGCCAGTGTTGTAGTCGGAATTGTATTTCACTCCCACGTTGAACCTAGCCGTGTACTCGTGAGGAAGATCGAAGGCGTAAGTCGCAGATATCGCACCCGAGTATTGAGGTGCAAAAGGCAGGCGAGCGCCGGGGGCTCCGAGATAGCCCGTCCTCAGGAGCACCGCCTCGTCGGAATGCGAGAACCGCGTGTTGGCTGCTGTGACGCCGCCTTGGAACGTCAGGCTGCGGATCGGGCGCCACACGAAGTCGGCGTCGATCCCCTTGCTGTAGACGTAGGGAACAGAGCTGACGACGAAGACGATGCCGTTGAAGGTGTTGAACTGGAAATCGCTGAACTTCTCATGGAACAAGGCGACGTTAAGCAGCAGCTTGCGGTCGAACAGCGTGGACTTCGCCCCCAGTTCGAGCGAGTCGGAGAACTCCGGCTTGAAGGACGTGTTCGGGTCCGGGGTCAGCGCCGTGACGACCCCCGCCGGGCCCACCGGGCAGCCGGGCTCGTTGGGGCAGGCAACCCGGTCGAGGTTGAAGCCGCCAGCCTTGAAGCCCTTGGCGTAGGAGACGTAGGTCAGGATGCGCGGGTCGGGATGGTAGACCAGCTTGACGGCTCCCGACGTCTCCTTCTCGGCCTGGGACTGGTGATCGTTGAAGTCGTTGTAAGCTGGGCTCTGGAACGGCACGCAGGCCACGTTGATGGCGCTCTGCGGGATGAAGCCGAGCTGCGTCAGCGGGCTCGAGATGACGCTGGAGCAGCCCTGGCCCGTTCCGATGTTGGTGCTCCGGGTGTCGAGCACCTTGTTGTCAATGGTGTAGCGAACGCCCGCGTTCACCTCCAGCTTGCTGGTCAGGTGCAGCGTTTCATTGGTGAAGGCTGCGTAGGTGTCGTCGCGCTGGTGATAGCGGTCGGCGCTGCCTTGCCCGCTCGGGAAGGTTGCCGTCGGCCCGAACAGGTCCTGGAAGAAGAGCGGGTTGATCGCGCCCGTCGTGGCGCTGAAAGCCTCACTCAGGAACTGAGTATATTGGTTGCCAAAGAGGAGGCTGTAGTTGTCGCGCAAATCTTCGTTGGCGTAGAAGACACCCGTCAGATAGTCGAGCTTGCCATAGGCGCCGGCGAAGCGGATCTCCTGGCTCACATCGTCGAACTGCTCGATGTTGGAGTTGTCGTCGGGACGGTAGAGGAGGTCCGCGTTGGAGAAGTCAACGTCGCTTCCGTTCAGTAGCCGCCAGCGGCGGATGGCTGAGACGGAGGTCAGGGCCGCGTTGATGCCGGGCAGCTTGTAGTCGAGCTGGAGCGAGAGGCCCTCGTCGACGATGTCCTGCACGCCCGGCTGGTTCGCGTAGGCCAGGCGGTTGTACTCGTTGGGCGTCTGCGCCTCGCCCCCGCCGGCGCCGCCCAGGCTGGCGACGATGCTCTGGGCGCTGTCGCCGCGCGCGTCCAGCGGGGCGGCCGGCGTCTTCTGCACCGCCACGCAGCAGCTCTCGTCGCGGTGGCTGTAGTCGGCGATGAAGCGGGCGGTCAGCCGGCCATCCGGCTTGTAGAGCAGCTGGCCTCGGAGGGTGTAGAAGTTCTCGTCCTGGTCATCGTCCTTGGTGCGGGGGCCCTGCCCCGTGTCCACCGAATAGAAGCCGTCCCGCTGGCGGTCGGCGAAGTAGAAGCTGCCCGCAAGCTTGTCTCCGAACAGCGGGCCGGTGATCTGCGCGGCGCCGCCGATGGCGTTGTAGTTGCCGACCGTGAACTCGGCGTTCGTCCCGTAGGTGAAGGAGGGCTGGGCGGTGATGATGTTGATGACGCCGGCCGAGGTGGACTTGCCGAAGAGGGTGCCCTGCGGCCCCTTCAGGACCTCGATGCGGTCCACGTCGCCGAGGTCGCCAAAGCCCACGCCGTTGCGGGGTCGGTAGACGCCGTCGATCACCACGCCGACGGCGGGCTCCAGGCCGGGGTTGTCGCCCACCGTCCCCACCCCGCGGATGCGGGCCGTCGTGCTCGCTTCGGAGGCGGAGGAGGTGACCGTGAGCCCGGGCGTCAGCTTGCTCAGGTCCTTGATGTCGCGCACCCCGCTGTCCTGCAGCAGCTGGCGACCGACCGCCGTCACCACGATCGGCACGTCCTGGAGGTTCTGCGTCCGCTTCTGGGCGGTCACCACGATGGTGTCCACTGCGAAGCCGCCATTGGGAGTTGCGGAAGACGCCGCCCCCTGGCCGACCGGGCCGGCCGGCTGGGCCGCGCGTTGGG
>CAXUCS010000076.1:0-9202 GCA_964249365.1 uncultured Caulobacteraceae bacterium
GGTGTGGGAGCCGAGCAGCCCGAACATCTATCCTAAGGCGTGGATTCCGTGCGCTCGGCCGCACAGGGCCGTCCGGGCGCCGCCCAGCTGCCGGTGACCCAGCGGCCGCGACCGTCGGCGCCGCAGGCCCGGTAGCCGAGCGCCTGCAATCGGCTTTCCAAGGAGCCGGCCAGGACGGGCGGGAGCACCACAAGCGTGACCAAGGCTGTCACCAGTCCCACGCCAATGGCGCGGACCAGTCCAGGGCCGGCCTTCGCGCCCATGACGTCCACCCGCAGGATGACGGCGCCCAGCAGCAGCAGTGCGACACCGGCCACCAAACCGTAGGCCGGTCCGCGCCCCACGGCGACGAGCGGGGCACGATGTCTGAGCGCGGCCTCCATGCCGGCGAGCTCCAGGCCGCCAACGAACGCGATGGCGCCTCCGAACAGGACAAGGAAGACGGCCAGCAGCAGGGTTTTTATACGCTGCGACATCGCCCTATCGTGGGAGCGCATACCAGGTGACGTCATTGATCTTGCGCCAGACGTAGGCCTCCACGGACGAGACCACCGCATCCACCATGGCGGAGACGGCGGCGGAAGCGGCGTCCTCCATGCGGTCGATCAGGCCCTGCCGGGTCTCGGCCACCTTGTTCTGTAGCTTCTGCTCGAGCGCGTTCAGCGCCGCCTTGAGCTTCTTGGTCAGCTGCCAATGGTTGTCGATGGCGTTAAGTGCAAAGCCGATGCCCACCCCGATTAGCACCGCCGCCAGCAAAGGGCCGAGCGCGACGGTGGACACCACCGTGCCCGCAATCGCCCCGCTGAGTGCGAGCGTCGCCCCCGTGGTGATCGCGACCTTGACGAAGTCACTAGCGAGCTGGCCCACCAAGTCGGCCAGCGTCTCCCGGTCGTTCATGACGTAGTCGAAGATATCGAAGGCGGAGACGAGCACCAGGGCCAGCATCCCGCCTTCCCGCACTGAGTCCGATACACCGGCGCGGGTCAGCCGCATGGCGACGACCTTCGGGTTCTCCATCCCGTACCGGGTCCCGGTCAGGACCTTGCGCGCCATCGGCGAACCCTTTAGAATCAGATATGGATTGCCCTTGTACTCCTTGATATACATGCGAGCCGTCGGCGAGCCGAACTCTTTTGAAATCGTCCGCAGCATGGCCAAGTCCTGCGCGGTGGAGAAGTAGTTGGCCGCCGTGTTAGGATATTGCTTCCAGTGTTGCCATAGCTGCTGAGCCTTCTGAGAACTCAGCTTGCCAGTCTCTTCCTGCACGATCAGCCACAGCTTCAAGGCGTCGCGAGTACTGAGGACATAGGCGGTCTCGTCGACGCGAGGCGCCGCCGGTGTGGCGTTCGGCGACGTTCCAGCCCATCTTGATCTCCTGCCAATCAATCTAGCAAGGCCGCGCGGAGAGTCTAGGTATCCGGCCCGCGTCTCCTCACCTCCACCAGTTCCCCACCACCCATGGCCGACATAGCAAAGGTCCGCTTCCCGGCGGGCCGGCCGCTGTGCGGGGCGGCGCTCGCCGCCATTGTTCCGCCCGGGCCGGCCGACTAGGCTCCGCGCGCCGCCGCCGGAACACGTCCATGCCCATCGACCGCAAGACCTTCACCGACGAGGAGGCGCTGGCGTTCCACCAGCAGCCCCAGCCCGGCAAGATCGCGGTCAGCCCCACCAAGCCCATGGCGACCCAGCGCGACCTCAGCCTCGCCTATTCGCCGGGGGTGGCCGTGCCGGTGCTGCGCATCGCCGAGGATCCGGACCTCGCCTACGAATATACCTCCAAGGGCAATATGGTGGCGGTGATCTCCAACGGCACCGCGATCTTAGGGCTCGGCGACCTCGGCGCGCTGGCGTCGAAGCCGGTGATGGAGGGCAAGGCGGTGCTGTTCAAACGCTTCGCCGACGTGGACTCCATCGACGTGGAGGTGGCCTCGCGCGACCCCGACGAGATCATCACGGTGGTGAAGAACATCGGCCTGACCTTCGGCGGCGTCAACCTGGAGGACATCAAGAGCCCCGACTGCTTCCGCATCGAGACGGAGCTGCAGGAGCTCCTGGACATCCCCGTCTTCCACGACGACCAGCACGGCACCGCCATCATCACCGCCGCCGGCCTGATCAACGCCTGCAGGATCACCGGGCGCGAGCTCGGCGAGATCAGGGTGGTGCTGAACGGGCCGGGCGCGGCGGGCATCGCCACGCTGGAGCTGATCAAGGCCATGGGGGTCAGGCCCGACCACTGCATCGCGGTGGACCGCACGGGCGTGCTCTACCGCGGCCGCGGCGACATGGACCAGTGGAAGTCCGCCCACGCCGTGGAAACCCCCAAGCGCACCCTGGCCGAGGCGCTGGAGGGGGCGGACGTCTTCATCGGGCTGTCGGTGAAAGGCGCGCTGAACGCCGAGCTGGTCCGCGCCATGGCCCCGGCGCCGATCATCTTCGCCATGGCCAACCCCGACCCGGAGATCACGCCGGAGGAGGTGCATGCGGTGCGCGGCGACGCCATCGTTGCGACCGGGCGCTCGGACTACCCCAACCAGGTCAACAACGTGCTGGGCTTCCCCTACATCTTCCGGGGCGCGCTGGACGTGCGGGCGCGCCGGGTGAACCACGAGATGAAGCTCGCCTGCGCCCAGGCGCTGGCCCAGCTCGCACGGGAGGACGTGCCGGACGAGGTCGCCGCCGCCTACCAGGGCCGCTCGCTCCGCTTCGGGCGGGACTACATCATCCCGGCGCCGTTCGACCCGCGGCTGATCTGGTATGTGCCCCCCTTCGTGGCCCAGGCCGCGATGGACACGGGCGTGGCGCGCCGGCCGATCGAGGACATGGACGCCTACCGCGCCGCTCTGGCCCAGCGGCTCGACCCCACCGCCGCCTTCCTCCAGAGCGTGACCTCCAAGGTCATGAGCGGGCCGAAGAAGCGCATCGTCTTCGCCGAGGGCGAGGAGACGGCGGTGATCCGCGCCGCCTACGCCTTCCAGACCCAGGGGCTCGGCCACTCCGTCCTGTGCGGGCGCGAGGAGACGGTGCGGGAGAACGCGCGTTCCGTGGGCGTGGACCTCGACGCCTCCGGCCTGGAGATCGTCAACGCCCGCCTGTCGGACCGCAACGAGGCCTATGTCGAGTTCGTCTACGGCCGGCTGCAGCGGGAGGGCTATCTGCTGCGCGACGTGCAGCGGCTGGTGAACCAGGACCGGAACACCTTCGCCGCCGCCATGGTGGCGATGGGCCATGCCGACGGCATGGTGACGGGGGTGACGCGCACCTACAACGTGTCGCTGCGCCAGGTCGAGCGGGTGATCGACACCGAGCCGGGCGGGCGGGTGATCGGCATGACCGCGCTCCTGTCGCGCGGCCGCACCCTGTTCGTCGCCGACACCAGCGTGACCGAGATGCCGGGAAGCCAGGACCTGGTGGAGATCGCGGTGGAGGCGGCGGGTGCGGTGCGCCGGCTCGGATACACCCCGCGCGTGGCCTTCATCAGCTATTCGACCTTCGGCAACCCGGCGGGCGAGCGGGGCGCCAAGGTGCGCGAAGCCGTGGCGATGATGGACGCGCGTTCGGACATCGACTTCGAGTACGAAGGCGAAATGCCGCCGGAAGTCGCGCTCGACCCGGAGAAGCGCGCCAACTACCCCTTCGTGCGGCTGACGGAAAACGCCAACGTCCTGATCATGCCGGCCATCCACTCCGCCTCCATCTCCACCAAGCTGGCGCACCTCCTGGGCGGCGCGACCACGGTGGGCCCGCTGCTGCTCGGCCTCTGCAGGCCGGTGCAGATCTGCGGGCTGTCGGCGTCGGTGTCCCAGATCCTGAACATGGCCACCTTCGCCGCCTATGGGCTGAAGGCGGAGGCGTGAGCCCACCGGCGTGACTCCCTCCGCCATGCTCTGACGGCCCCTTCCCTTCGAAGGGCGAGAAAACGTGAGGCTGCGGATGCTCCCTGTTCGGGGGAGCTGGCGGCGAGGCCGGCTGAGGGGCCTCGCCGCCGGGGCCTCAGGCCACCGCCTCCGAACCGCCCGTCGCGGAATACACCTCGCCGGTGACGTAGCTCGCCTCCTGGGACGCCAGGAAGACGTAGACGGGCGCAAGCTCGACCGGCTGGCCGGGACGGCCATAGACGCTCTCCTCGCCGAACTTCTTCACCTTCTCGATCGGCTGGCCGCCCGAGGGCTGCAGCGGTGTCCAGAACGGGCCGGGCGCCACCACATTGGCGCGCACGCCCCGCTCGATCATCTGGCCCGACAGCGCCTTGGTGAAGGCCACGATGGTGGCCTTGGTGGAGGCGTAGTCCAGGAGCGTCGGCGAAGGCTTATAGCCCTGCACCGACGCCGTGTTGATGATCGCGGCGCCCGGCGGCAGGTGCTCGGCCGCCGCCTTGGTGATCCAGAACATGGCGTAGACGTTGGTCTTGAAGGTGGCGTCGAAGGCTTCGCTCGTCAGGTCGAAGATCGACTGTTCGGTGGTCTGTTTGGCGGCGTTGTTGACCAGGATGTCGAGCCCGCCGAAGGCCGCCACGGTCCTGGCCACGATCTCCTTGCAGAAGCTCTCCTCGCGGATGTCGCCGGGCAGGGCCAGCGCCTTGCGCCCCTCCGCCCCGATCAGCGTCACGACCTCCTGCGCGTCCTCTTCCTCCTGCGGCCGGTAGACGATGGCGACGTCCGCCCCCTCCCGGGCGAAGGCGATGGCCGCGGCGCGCCCGATCCCGCTGTCGCCGCCCGTGACCAGCGCCTTGCGGCCCTGCAGCCGGCCGTACCCACGGTAGCTCGTTTCACCGTGGTCGGCCTTCACCGCCAGGTCGACGGCGAGGCCCGGCGCCGGCTGCTCCTTCTCCGGGAAGGGCGGACGCGGGTACTGGTAGCGGGGGTCCTGCATCTTCAGCCGCGTGTCGGCGTCGGGCAGCGTCTGGGCGTCCATGGCGTGGCTCCTGGGTGTGAGACCGCTTAAACCGCCCAGCAGCGACGGAAGTTCGCCGGACCTCCCGCCCTACTTGCTCATCGGCTCCTTGCCCGCCTCCGGGCGCACGGGTTCGCGTCCTTCCAGCTCGGCCTGGATTTGCGGAAGCTGCTTGCTGATCAGCGCGGCGAGAAGCGCACTCAGGCGCTTTCCGTCCGACCCCGTGGACAGCCGATCGCGAGCCGCCGCCGCGAGGAAGCCTGAGCGCGTCAGACCCTGCAGCTCCGCGGCGCGGTCGACACGGCGCACCAGGCCCTCATCAAGGCTGATGTTCAGCCGCACGGAGCGTGACGGCGCCGTAGCCTCCACCATGAGGCACTGCGCCCCGACCTCCCGCTGCACAAGTTCCGGCGGCGTGGGCGCGGGAAGCTCAAGGCCGTCCTCCGTCATGCCTTCAATATGCAGAGCGAGCGCTTCGTGAGCGCCGGCGGCCGCCTCGGCGAAGGTCTCGCCGGCCGAGATGCAGCCGGGGAAGTCGGGGAAGTAGACACCCCAACTTTCGCCCTCCCCCTTCTCGGCGACCGCGAGATAGTACCGCCGTTCCGCATCGTCGTCGGACATCTTCCTCCTCCAAACCCGGTCAGCGCCGGAGCGTCAGGCCACTCTGCTTCTCGACCGAGATGAGCGTACCGACCGTCAAATCGCGCTTGGGATGGGGAACGGTGACGCGGCCGGGCTTAATGGGATGCTTGAACTGCTTGTGCGAGCCCTTCTGGGCGACCTCGAACCAGCCGTCCGTCTGAAGAGCCCTGATCACGTCGCCGCTCTTCACGCACACGCCTTGGCGCCACGAAGGAGTCACGTCAAGCCAGTGTGTAGATTATGTGTACGTAACAGTCAGCTCCGTTTCTCATCAGCGTCTCCACTGCCGCGAGGTCAGCAAGGGTGAGGTGCGCCGGATCCGCCTTCGCGCCTTCGGCGATGTCCCCCAGGGATGCGGCTCGCGCGCTGCCCGTTTGAGGAGGGACGGCGTAGGGCGGGCCGGTGGTCCGCGGGCGGGACAGGGGGCGCAGTTGAGGCGTCCCGCGGGCTCGTGTAACCCCCTCCCTGTTCCAGGCGGCGGCTCGTTCGGGCGTGCCCGAGTTTCGTAGGACCTCCAAGCGCCATGACCGCCGTCGATCTCGCCCTGCCCGCCTACGCCAAGTCGAGCTTCGGGCTGGAGGACCTGCTCGCCTGCGCCCGCGGCGAGATGTTCGGGCCCGGCAATGCGCAGCTTCCTTCGCCGCCCATGCTGATGATGGACCGCATCGCGGAGATCACCGTCGACGGCGGCCGCTACGGCAAGGGCTTCATCCATGCCGAGCTCGACATCCATCCCGAGCTCTGGTTCTTCGGCTGCCACTTCCACGAGGACCCGGTGATGCCGGGAAGCCTCGGCCTGGACGCCATGTGGCAGCTGGTGGGCTTCTTCCTCGGCTGGGTCGGCAAGCCGGGCCGCGGCCGCGCGCTCGGGTCGGGCGAGGTGAAGTTCCGCGGCCAGGTGACCCCGGACATCAGGACGATCACCTACCGCATCGACATGAAGCGGGTCATCGACCGCAAGCTGATCATGGGCATCGGCGACGCGGTGATGCTCGCGGACGGCAAGGCCATATACACCGCCGAGGACCTGCGCGTCGGCCTGTTCGACGCCAAGGGTCTCGTCTGAGCCATCGGCAGGCTGGGAAGGGCACATGCGCCGCGTCGCGGTCACCGGGATGGGCATCGTCTCGCCGCTGGGCTCCAGCGCCGACGAGGTGAGCCGCTCGCTGCGCGAGGGGCGCTCGGGCGTGGTCGCCGCGCCGCAGTACCGAGAGCTCGGCTTCCGCTGCCAGGTCCATGCGCCACCCAGGATCCCCGGCGACGACTGGGAGGCGCTGGTGGACCGCCGGGCCGCCCGCTTCCTCTCGCCCGGGCTCGGCTACGCCCATATCGCCATGACCCGGGCCATCGCCGACGCGGGGCTGGGCGAAGCGGACCTCCGCCACGACAGGACGGGGCTGATCGTGGGCGCGGGCGGCCCCTCCACCCGCACCATCGTGGGGGCCGCCGAGACCACCCGCACCAAGGGCCCCAAGCGCGTGGGCCCGTTCGCCGTGCCCAAGGCCATGTGCTCGGGGCCGAGCGCTGTGCTCTCCACCTGGTTCAAGACGCGGGGGGTGAACTATTCGATCTCCTCGGCCTGCGCGACCTCCACCCACTGCATCGGCGCGGGGACCGAGCAGATCCAGCTCGGCAAGCAGGACATCGTCTTCGCCGGCGGCTGCGAGGAGCTGGACTGGACCCTGTCGGTCCTGTTCGACGCCATGGGCGCCATGTCCTCCGGCTTCAACGACCGCCCGTCCGTCGCCAGCCGCGCCTATGACGAGGACCGTGACGGCTTCGTCATCGCCGGGGGCGCGGGCGTGGTGGTGCTGGAAGCGCTGGACCGGGCGCTGGCCCGCGGCGCGCACGTCTACGGCGAGGTGGTCGGCTACGCCGCCAACGCGGACGCCCACGACATGGTGGCCCCCTCCGGCGAAGGGGCGGTCCGCTGCATGCGGCTGGCGCTGGAGGGCGTGGACGGCCCGGTCGACTACCTGAACCCGCACGGCACCGGCACGCCCATCGGCGACCTCAAGGAGATGGACGCCGTGCGCGAGGTGTTCGGCGGTCAGATCCCGATGATCTCCTCCACCAAGTCGCTGACCGGGCACAGCCTGGGCGCGGCCGGCGCGCAGGAGGCGATCTACTGCCTCCTGATGATGCGCGACGGCTTCGTGGCGGGCAGCGCCCACATCGAACGGCTCGACCCCGCCTTCGCCGACCTACCGATCCTCCAGCGCAGCGAGGACAGGCGGCTCGACCGCGTCATGTCCAACAGCTTCGGCTTCGGCGGCACCAACGGCTCGCTCGTGCTGCAGCGTTACGAGGGATGAGGATCGCCGGTGTCGCGCGGCGCACGATCTGGCTCAGCGCCGACGGCTCGGGCGATGTGGAGATCATCGACCAGATCCGCCTGCCGCACGGCGTGGAGAGCGTGCGGCTGCGCACGACGGACGATGCGGTGCGCGCCATCGCCGCGATGCAGGTCCGGGGCGCGCCCCTGATCGGGGTGACGGCGGCCTACGGTGTCTGCCTCCAGCTCCGCGAGGACGCCTCCGACGAGGCGCTGGAGCGGGCGCACGACCGGCTGCTGGCCGCGCGCCCGACCGCGGTGAACCTGCGCTGGGCGCTCGGCGAGATGCTGGCTGTGGTGCGCAACCGCCCGCGCGCCGAGCGGCGTGACGCCGCCTACGCCCGCGCGGCCGAACTGGCGGAGGCGGACGTGGCGACCTGCGAGGCCATCGGGGAGCACGGCGCCCGGCTGATCGCCGAGCACGCGGCGCGCAAGGGCGGGGGCCGCGTCGAGGTCCTGACCCACTGCAACGCCGGCTGGCTGGCGGCGGTGGACTGGGGCACCGCGCTCGCCCCCGTCTACAAGGCCAGGGCGGCCGGGATCGACCTCCACGTCTGGGTGGACGAGACCCGGCCGCGCAACCAGGGCGCCAGCCTCACCGCCTTCGAGCTGGGGCAGGAGGGGGTGGCCCACACGGTCATCGCCGACAACACCGGCGGCCACCTGATGCAGCACGGCCGGGTCGACCTCTGCATCGTGGGGTCCGACCGCACCACCCGCACCGGCGACGTGTGCAACAAGATCGGCACCTATCTGAAGGCCTTGGCCGCACATGACAACGGCGTGGACTTCTACGCCGCCCTGCCCTCCTCCACCCTCGACTGGACGCTCGGCGACGGCGTGCGCCAGATCCCCATCGAGGAGCGCGGGGCCGAGGAGGTCACCCACATGACCGGGCGCACCGCCGGCGGCGAGGTGGTCACGGTGGAGGTCACGGCCCCCGGCAGCCCGGCCGCCAACTACGCCTTCGACGTCACGCCGGCCCGCCTCATGACCGGCCTGATCACCGAGCGGGGCGTCGCCCGCGCGACGGAGGCCGATCTCCTGCGCCTCTTCCCCGAGCACCGTCCGCCGGAGCCGCCCGCGCGGTGAGCGCCCCCGTTCCGCTCCGCGTCCTTCCGGAGGCGGAGGTGCTGGAGGCGGTGGGGCCGGAGCGGCTGCACGCCCCGGTCTCAGCGCCCGGCGTACGCAGCCTGCTGGAACCCGCGGGGCCCTACGACCACGCGGCGGTGCTGCAGCGGTTGGAGCACCGCAGCGCAGGCGCCGTGCGGCCGGTCGCGCTCTCACCCTGGACCGCGCGTCCGGTGGAGGTCTGCCGGGTCGCCGCGGTGC
>CAXUCS010000077.1:0-9143 GCA_964249365.1 uncultured Caulobacteraceae bacterium
CGGTGGTGGCGCAGGGGCTGACCCTGGCCGCGCTCGCGGTGCTGGGCGAGGCGGGCGAGGAGCACGCCGACCGGGTGGCGCACCTGCTGAACGACGCGGAAAGCGCCCAGTGCCTCAAGATGGCGCGGCTGAACCTCTACCAGTGCATGTCGGTCGCCGGGCCGAACTACGAGGACGTGTTCTGCCTCGGCCAGCACGCCATGATGGACACCGCCCGCTGCGTGGCCGACGCCTCGGGCTGGTCGGCGCCCGAGCACGGGATCGCGGTGCCGGTGGCCCGGGCGCAGACGCGCTCCATCATGGTGCCGGTGGCGATGAGCGAGCCGGTCGCGGCTCCTGCGGCGCTCGAGCGTCAGCCCGTCAGCCAGGAGATGCAGATGGCCGCCCCCGCGGATGCGGCCGATCCGGCCGACGCCACGCCCGAAGGCGCGCCCCCTCCGATGGGCGCGGTGAATGCGGGCGCGATGAACGGCTACGGCGCGCCCGGCGGTTACGGCGCCCCCGCGGGCGGTTACGACGAGCGCTGACCCGCCGTGCGCCGGGGCTCGGGCTACAGGCCCGACGCCTCGGGCAGTCCGCACAGGAGGTTGAGGTTCTGCACCGCTGCGCCGGCGGCGCCCTTGCCGAGGTTGTCCAGGAGCGCGACCAGGCGCGCCTGGCCCGCCGCGGGGTCGCCGAAGACGTGGAGCCGCATCCGGTTGGTCCCGTTCAGGCCTTGCGGATCGAGCGTCCTGAGGCTCCGCGCCTCCGTCGGCGAGGCCACCTCGACGAAATGCTCGCCCGCATAGGCGTCGGCGAGGGCGGCGTGGACCTGCTCCAGCGTCGGGGCGCCGGGCATGGCCCAGAGAGGCAGCGGCACCTCCACGATCATGCCCTGGGCGTAGCGGCCGACCGCGGGCGCGAACAGCGGCGGGCGCTGGAGGCCGGCGTGCCGCTGCATCTCCGCCCCGTGCTTGTGGCCGAGGTCGAGCGCGTAGGCGCGGTAGGGCTCGCAGGTGTAGGCGGGCGAGGCCGGGTCCTCGAACGCCTCGATCATGGCGCGACCGCCGCCGGAGTAGCCCGACACGGCGTTGACGCTGACCGGCCAGTCCGAAGGCAGGAGGCCGCCGCGCACCAGCGGCGCGACCAGCGCCAGGAAGCCGGTCGGATAGCAGCCCGGGTTCGACACCCGGGTGGCGGTCGCGATCGCCTCCCGCTGGCCGGGGGCGAGCTCGGGAAAGCCGTAGGTCCAGCCCGGCGCGACGCGGTGGGCGGTGGAAGCGTCCACCACCTTCACCGCCGGGTCCTCGATCAGCGCCACCGCTTCGCGCGCGGCGGCGTCCGGCAGGCAGAGCACCACCGCATTCGCCCCGTTCAGCCGCTCGGCCCGGGCGCCCGGGTCCTTGCGGCGCGCCGGGTCGATGGAAAGGAGCTCCACGTCCGGGCGGTCCGCCAGCCGCTCGCGGATCTGCAGCCCCGTGGTGCCCGCCTCGCCGTCGATGAAGATTCGAACGCTCACATCGACACCTGCTCATCCCGGCCAAAGAAAAGAGGCGCCCCGGTCTCCCGGAGCGCCCCCTCAATCCTGCGAAGGACCGGAGATCCTAGCGCTTGGAGAACTGGAAGGAACGGCGGGCCTTGGCCTTGCCGTACTTCTTGCGCTCCACCACGCGGGAGTCGCGGGTCAGGAAGCCGTGGGGCTTCAGCACCGGGCGCAGGCCCGGCTCGTAGTGGGTCAGCGCCTTGGCGATGGCGTGGCGGATGGCGCCGGCCTGGCCGGACAAGCCCGAACCCTCCACCGTCGCCACCACGTCGAACTGGCTGGCGCGGTCGGCGACCTGCAGCGGCTGGGCGATCATCATGCGCAGCACGGGGCGGGCGAAATAGATCTCCTGGTCGCGGTCGTTGATGGTGATGCGTCCGGAGCCCGGCTTGATCCACACCCGCGCCACGGCGTTCTTGCGCTTGCCGGTGGCGTAGGCGCGACCCTGCGCATCGATCTTGGGCTCGCGCACGATCGCCGCCTCGGCGGCGGCCGGGTTGGAGGACAGGGCGGCCAGGGCCTCGAAGCCCTGGGGCGAGCCCTGCGGTTGGATGTCGCTCATGGCCTCAGGCGCTCCGCACGTTCTTGCTGTTCATCTCGGCGAAGGCGATCGTCTCGGGGTTCTGCGCCTGGTGCGGGTGCTCGCCCGCCGTATAGATCTTCAGATGGGTCATCTGGCGCCTGGCCAGAGGGCTCTCCTTGGGCAGCATCCGCTCCACCGCCTTTTCGAGCACGCGCTCGGGAAAGCGGCCGCCCAGGACCTTGTCGGCCGTGCGCTCCTTGATCCCGCCGGGGTAGCCGGTGTGCCAGTAGTAGGTCTTCTGGCTCAGCTTCTTGCCGGTGAAGCGCACCTTGTCGGCGTTGATCACCACCACATGGTCGCCGCAGTCGACGTGGGGGGTGTAGTCGGGGCGGTGCTTGCCGCGCAGCCGCAGCGCGATGAAGGAGGCGAGGCGACCGACGACCGCGTTCTGCGCGTCCACGACGATCCACTTCTTCTCGACATCCGCCGGCTTCAGCGAAACCGTGGTCTTCTGCATGGGAGGGTCCGTGACGGGTGGAGCGGCCGCGCGATGCGCAGAGCCGTTGAAGGACGTCCGGTAGTCGCCGCGGCGGCCGGCGTCAACACCGAACTTGGGCGGATAGTCCCAAGCTGCTGTTCCCACACGCCTTTACGCCATATGGTATCCGGATACCCGGGTCAGCACCGCCGCAGTCGCCAGCTGAACCCGAGCGCGGTGGTCAGCAGCGCCACCGCCCAGAGCTGGTGGATGATGCCGAGCCACAGCGGGGCGCCCGCCATCAGCGTGGCGATGCCCAGGAGCACCTGAACCAGGGTCACCCCCATCAGCGCGCCCGCCCAGGTCTTCAGCATGGCCGGCGCGCGCTTGGCGTTCAGCACCGTCAGGCCGAGCCCCGTCACGATCGCGGCGATCAGATAGGCGCCGATGCGGTGGTTGAACTGCACGGCCGCCTGGCTGTGCACCAGCGTCGCCCACAGGCCGCGCCCCTGCACCCCGCGCGCGGCGTAGTCGGCGGGAACGAAGCGCCCGTTCATCAGCGGCCAGTCGTTGTAGGCCTGCCCGGCGTGGTCGCCGGCCACCAGCGCGCCCAGCATCATCTGGAAGAAGACCAGCACGGCTAGCGCGCCCGCCCAGGCGAGCCAGCGCGGCGGGGCGAAATGCTCCGCGCTCCGGGGGCGCCCGCTCCAGGCCTCCCAGCCGGTCCAGACCGCCAGGACGTAGACCAGGAGCGCCAAGCCGAAGTGGGTCGCCAGCCGCTCGGGCGCGACATAGACCCGCCGCTCCAGCCCGCTCGCCACCATCCACCAGCCGACCAGCCCCTGCAGGGCCCCCATCGCGAACAGCAGCCAGCAGCGCCAGAGCAGGCGGCGCGGCACCTTCTTCAGCGCCATGAAGACCAGGAGCGGCACGAGGAACATTACCCCGATCAGCCGTCCGAGCAGGCGGTGCACCCATTCCCAGCCGTAGATGACCTTGAACTGGTCGAGCGTCATGCCCGCGTTGAGGAAGCGGTACTGCGGGATGCGCTTGTAGCCGTCGAACTCCGCCTGCCATTGCGCGAGGTCGAGCGGCGGGATCACGCCGCGGATCGGCTTCCACTCGGTGATGGAAAGCCCCGAGCCCGTCAGGCGCGTGGCTCCGCCCACCACCACCATGGCCACCACCATGGCGGCCACCAGGAAGAGCCACGCCGCCACCGAACGGGAGCGCTCCAGGTTATAGCTCCAGCGCATCCACCATCCGTTCCGACCACGGGCCGCCCACGGGTCCGCCTCTAGACCTCCGCCCGGGGCGCGTCCATGTGGGGCGCGTCGCCGGAAGCGGTCGACCGGGAGCGAGGCCATGCCGGCGAGGGCGAGGAAGCTGGTGGGCGGGGTGGCGATCGTCCTCTTCGTGATCGCCTACGCCGCGCTGGCCGTCACCGTCTCGGGCTGGCTGCCGAAGACCGCCGCGGTGGAGCTCCCCTTCTACCTGGTGGTGGGGATCGCCTGGGGCGTGCCGATCATCCCGCTCATCAGCTGGATGAACCGGGGGCGGTGAGGCGCGGGCCCCTCCCCCACTGGCAGAGGATCACCAAGCTTCAACGCTGCAGATGCTCCCCTCCTGGGGGAGCCGGCGGCGTAGCCGACTGATGGGGCCGACGCTTAGCGGCGGCGCAGCCCCCTCCACCGCTTCGCGGTCCCCCTCCCCCCAAGAGAAGAGGATCTCACGCCGCCGCGGCCTTCACCGCGCCGGCGATGTCGCGCACGACGGCGGCGACCAGCCGCTCGTCGTCGCCCTCGGCCATGACGCGGATCAGGGGCTCGGTGCCGGACGCGCGCACCAGCACGCGGCCGGAGCCGTTCAGCCGCCGCTCGCCGTCGGCGATGGCCTGCTGGACGCGGTCGGTCTTCAGGGGTTCGCCGCCGGAGAAGCGCACGTTCTCCAGCCTCTGGGGGGCCGGCTCGAACTGGCGGGCGAGCGCGCTCATCGGCTTGCCGGAGGTGACCAGCACCGACAGCACCTGGAGCGCGGCGATCAGCCCGTCGCCGGTGGTGGAGAAGTCCGACAGGATGATGTGGCCGCTGGCCTCGCCGCCGAGGTTGAAGCCGCCCTCGCGCATCCGCTCCATGACGTAGCGGTCGCCGACCTTGGTGCGTTCCAGCGCTATGCCGCGCTCGCCGAGGAACCGCTCGAAGCCGAGGTTGCTCATCACGGTGGCGACCACGCCGCCGCCGGTCAGCCGCCCCTCCGCCGCCCAGGCGCCGGCCACCACCGCCATGATCTGGTCGCCGTCCACGGTCTGGCCGCGCTCGTCGCAGATCGCCACCCGGTCGGCGTCGCCGTCCAGCGCGATGCCGATGTCGGCGCGGTACTCGCGCACCGCCTGGGCCATGGTGCGGGGATGGGTGGAGCCGCACTCGTCGTTGATGTTGCAGCCGTCCGGCGCCACGCCGACCGGGATCACCTCGGCGCCCAGTTCATAGAGCGCGGTGGGCGCGACCTTGTAGGCGGCGCCGTTGGCGCAGTCGATCACCACCCGCAGGCCGGCGAGGGTGAGCGAGCGGGGGAAGGTCGCCTTGACGATCTCCACATAGCGGGCCTGGGCGTCGTCGATGCGCTGGACGCGGCCGAGCCCGGTGGACTCCGCCAGCCCCTCCTGCAGCCCCTCGTCCATCAGCCCTTCGATCTCCAGCTCGCGGGCGTCCGACAGCTTGTAGCCGTCCGGGCCGAACAGCTTGATCCCGTTGTCGCTGAAGTGGTTGTGCGACGCGGAGATCATCACCCCGAGGTCGGCGCGCATGGAGCGGGTCATCATCGCCACCGCCGGCGTCGGAAGGGGTCCGAACAGCCGCACGTCCATGCCTACGCTGGCGAACCCGGCCACCAGCGCCGGCTCGATCATATAGCCGGAGAGCCGCGTGTCCTTGCCGATCACCACCAGGTGGCGGCGCTCGGGATCGCGGCGGAACAGCTTGCCGGCGGCGAGGCCCACGCGCAGCGCCACCTCGGCGGTCATGGGGTGGCGGTTGGCCTGGCCGCGGATGCCGTCGGTGCCGAAATAGCTGCGCTGGGTCATGGGGGCGGTGTGTAGCAGGGATTGTTTGACCGGAGCTTGAGGGGGCTACTCGGCCGCAGCCGCCGCCTCGGTTGGCAGCACGGTCATTCGCACCTTGTGGGCGCGAAGCTCGCCCTCCAGCGCGTCGTCGATGTGCTCGGCGAAGACGCGGGCCGTCCCGAACTCCACCATCGCCTCGACGGCGGGCTTGCCTACGGTGACACGCACTCCGCGTCGTCCCAAAATCTTGATGACCGAGATGGTCTGCCAGAAGCCATGCTCAGCTTCGATCAAAATCCAGCCGCTCGAACCGAAGAGGACGGGGACGACGCCCTGGGTTTCCACCCGTAGTCCGAACCGCTCCGCTAGCTTTGATGCTGTCCACATCGAGCGCCTCCATGAAAGCCATCGCGAGTCTGCGCAGCATCACCCAACCGAGCCCGTTCGGCTTACCCGACTGGGACTGAACGTGCAGGCCATGCAGCACGAGGTGGCGTCCCGTCGTGACAGGATCAATGTTCGCCATCACCTCGACAGTCTCCACCTCCGTTCGGACACGCACGTTTACGACCGGATAGCTTGTCCAATCGGGATCGAGCGTGACCTCGACGATCGCGCTCGGCGGGTCCACCGGCGGACGCTACCCAGGCGACGGCTGCGAGGCAAGGTGCGAGCACTGCAACACGCGGCAACGTGGATTGAGGCGGCCCCGCGCCTGTTCCTGCTAAGAGGCGCCCTCTACTCAGGGAGGCGGCGGCGGCATGTGCGGGATCATCGGCATCGTGGGCGAGCGGCCGGTGACCGAGCGGCTCATCGAGAGCCTGCGCCGGCTGGAGTACCGCGGCTATGACAGCGCCGGCGTGGCGGTGGCAAATGGCTCGGGCGTGGCGGTCCGCCGCGCGCCGGGCAAGCTGAAGAACCTCTCGAGGGTGCTGGACGCCGACCCGGTGCACGGTTCCACCGGGATCGGCCACACCCGCTGGGCCACCCACGGCGCGCCGACCGAGCCCAACGCCCACCCCCACCGCGCCGGCCGCGTGACGGTGGTCCACAACGGCATCATCGAGAACTTCGCCGAGCTGAAGGCCGCGCTCCAGGCGCAGGGCCGCGTCTTCCGCAGCGACACCGACACGGAGGTGGTCGCCCACCTCCTCGACCGCGAACTCGCCACAGCGGCGCCGCTGGAGGCCTTCAAGGCGACGCTGGACCAGCTGCGCGGCGCCTATGCGCTGGCGGTGATGATCGAGGGCGAGCCGGACCTCCTGCTCGGCGCGCGTCACGGGCCGCCGCTGGTGGCCGGCTACGGCTCCGGCGAGATGTACCTCGGCTCCGACGCGGTGGCGGTCGGCCCCTTCACCAACCGCGTGGCCTATCTGGAGGACGGCGACTACCTGGCGCTGACCCGCGACGACATCCGCGTCTTCGACGCCTCAGGCCACCCGGTCGAGCGGCCGGTGCGCGTGGTCCCCGCCTCCGCGGCGCTGGTGGAGAAGGGCGAGTACCGCCACTTCATGGAAAAGGAGATCCACGAACAGCCCGACAGCTGCCAGCACACCCTGTCGGCCTACCTCGATCCCGTGGCGCTCAGGGCGCACGCGCCGGACGGCTTCGCCTTCGAAGGGGTGGAGCGGCTGCAGGTCGTGGCCTGCGGCACCGCCTTCTACGCCGCCCTGACCGCCCGCTACCTGTTCGAGCGGCTGGCCGGCCTGCCGGTGGACGTGGAGATCGCGTCCGAGTTCCGCTACCGCGAGCCGGCCCTCTCCCCGGGTACGCTGGCGGTGGCGGTGTCCCAGTCCGGCGAGACGGCCGACACGCTCGCGGCGCTGAAGTGGTGCAAGGCGCAGGGCTGCCGCACCGCCGCGCTCGTCAACGCCCACGGCTCCTCCATGGCGCGGGAGGCGGAGCTGACCTGGCCGACCCATGCGGGGACGGAGATCGGGGTCGCCTCCACCAAGGCCTTCACCGCCCAGGTCTGCGCGCTGACCGCGCTCGCCCTCACCGCCGCCCGCGCCCGGGGCCGCATCGACGCGGCGGAGGAGGCGCGCCTGGTGTCGCTCCTCCTGGAGGCGCCGCGTCTGGTGGGCGAGGCCATGGCGGTGGAAGCGGACGCCCGTGCGCTTGCGCAGGAGCTCGCCCGGGCCCGCGACGTGCTCTACCTCGGGCGCGGACAGGCGTTCCCGCTGGCGCTGGAGGGCGCGCTGAAGCTGAAGGAGATCAGCTACATCCACGCGGAGGGCTACGCCGCCGGCGAGCTGAAGCACGGCCCCATCGCGCTGGTGGACGAGGCGACGCCGGTGATCGTCATCGCGCCCTCCGACGCGCTGTTCGAGAAGACCGTGTCCAACATGGCCGAGGTTTCGGCCCGCGGCGGGCCGATCGTGCTGATCACCGATGCGGAAGGAGCGGCCCGGGTTCCCGCCTCCACCCGGCTGCTGCTGGCGCCGAGCTGCGATCCGCTGCTGGTGCCCCTGGTGTTCGCCCCGGCGGTCCAGCTGCTGGCCTACCACGTCGGGGTGCACAAGGGGCTGGACGTGGACCAGCCCCGCAATCTGGCCAAGTCGGTCACCGTCGAGTAGCCTGTAAGTCATACCAGAGACGCGTCGGCATCCTCCGCCGCTCGAACGACGGAACCGGAATGAAACGCGTTCGCAAGGCGGTGCTGCCCGTGGCCGGGCTCGGCACCCGCATGCTGCCCGCCGCCAAGACCACGCCCAAGGAGATGCTGACGGTGGTGGACCGGCCGCTGATCCACCACGTGATGGCGGAAGCCCGCGCCAGCGGGATCGAGCATTTCGTGCTGGTCACCGGGCGCGGCAAGGCCGCGATGGAGGACTATTTCGACCACCAGGTCGAGCTGGAAGCCACGCTCGCGCAGAAGAACAAGACGGCGGTGCTGGACGCGCTCCTCGCCGACCTGCCGGCGCCTGGGGAGATCAGCTACGTGCGCCAGATGGCGCCTCAGGGCCTCGGCCATGCGGTCTGGTGCGCGCGCGAGATCATCGGGGACGAGCCCTTCGCCGTGCTCCTGCCCGACATGATCATGGACGCGACGCCCGCCGCCACCGCCCAGGCCATCGCCGCCCACGAGGAGACCGGCGGCGCCAATGTGATCGTGGTGGAGCCCTGCCCGCCCGGCATGGCCCACCAGTACGGCGTGGTGGCGCTGGAGGGCGGCGGGGGCCGCCTGAACCGCATGACCGGCATGGTGGAGAAGCCGCCCCCGGGGACCGAGCCCTCCAACCTCTTCATCTCTGGCCGCTACATCCTCTCCCCCGCGATCTTCAAGGTGCTGGAAACGGTGGGGCGCGGGGCCGGGGGCGAGATCCAGCTCACCGACGCCATGGCCGCGCTCATGAAGGACGAGCCCTTCTACGCCCTGGAGTACGACGGCGTGACCTACGACTGCGGCGACAGGATCGGCTGGCTCCGCGCCAATGTGGCGCTGGCGCTGAAGCGGCCCGACCTCGCCGACGCCGCCCGCGCCGCCCTCCAGCCGCTGTTCTGAACCGCTCCTCCCCATAGAGCGGAGGAGGCGGAAGCTTGCCGCCCCCCTCTGGAG
>CAXUCS010000078.1:0-9035 GCA_964249365.1 uncultured Caulobacteraceae bacterium
GCCAGCGGGTGGCCGGGATAGTCGGCGGGGGTGACGTCCACCACCAGGCCGGCGTTGGCGTTCCGCTCGTTCCTGGAATACTGGCTCATGCCGTTGGTGACGAGCCGCCCGGGCTCCGACGCCGCGGCCACCACAGTGCCGCCCGGGCACATGCAGAAGCTGTAGGCGGTGCGCCCGGCGCTGCAGGCGTGGGCGAGCTTGTAGGCGGCGGCCCCGAGCTCGGCGTGGCCGGCGTGGGCGCCGAACCGGGCGCGGTCGATCCAGGACTGCGGGTGCTCGATGCGGCAGCCGATCGAGAAGGGCTTGGCTGCCATCTCCACGCCGCGGGCGTGCAGCATCTCGAAGGTGTCGCGCGCGCTGTGGCCGACCGCCAGCACGAGCTGGTCGCACGCCAGATAGCCGCCGCCCTGAAGGTGCACCCCCTGCACGCGCCGGGAGCCGTCGGCGGAGCGGGCGAGCTCCAGGTCCAAGACCCGGCTCTCGAACCTGTACTCGCCGCCGAGTTCTTCCACCCGGGCGCGCATGCGCTCCACCATGGAGACGAGGCGGAAGGTGCCGATGTGGGGATGCGCTTCGGTCAGGATCTCCGCAGGCGCGCCGGCGGCCACAAAGGTCTCCAGCACCTTGCGGCCGAGATGGCGGGGATCCTTGATCTGGCTGTAGAGCTTGCCGTCCGAGAAGGTGCCCGCACCGCCTTCGCCGAACTGCACGTTGGACTCCGGGTGGAGCACGCCGCGCCGCCACAGGCCCCAGGTGTCCTGGGTGCGCGCCCGGACCGCCTTGCCGCGCTCCAGGATGACCGGCCGAAAGCCCATCTCGGCCAGGAGCAGGCCTGCGAAGAGGCCGCAGGGTCCTGCGCCCACCACCACCGGCCGCTGGCGGGGCCCGTCCGGCGCACGGGCGGGGTGGCGGTAGGTCGTGTCTGGCGCGGCGCGGACCGAAGGATCGCCGCCGAGATGCGCCAGCACCTCGGCCTCGTCGCGGACGGTCACGTCCACCGTGTAGATCACCAGGATCGCCGCCTTGCGCCGGGCGTCATGGGCGCGCCGCACGACGGCCTGGCGTAGGACGTCGGCCGCCGCCAGGCCCAGCCGCTCCGCCACGGCCTGCGTGACCGCCTCCGGCGGATGGCCGAGCGGCAGCTTGATGTCGGTCAGGCGCAGCATCGCGTCAGCGGACGTGGCGACGGCGAGGCGCGCCGGCAAGCGATCGGTCGCACGCGCCGGCCGCCCGTCGCGGCGATGACGCCCTCAGACCAGCGCGCCGTGGCAGTGTTTGAACTTCTTGCCCGAGCCGCAGGGACACATGGCGTTGCGCGCCGTGCGCTCCCAGCCGCTCGGCAGCGCCGACGGCGGCAGCCGCTCGGCCACCGCAGGGTACATGAAGCCCCCCTCGGTCGCAAGCGCAGCGCCGTCGCGCTCGTTCTCGCCGGTGGCCGGGTCGAGGTGGAACTCGAACCGGGGCTGGGTCTGGGGCTGCGGCGGCGGCTCGAACTGGAACTGCGCGGTCATCATCCAGCGGGTGACGTTCTGGCGGAGCTCGACGGTGAGCTTCTCGAACAGCGCATAGGCCTCGGTCTTGTACTCGTTGAGGGGGTCGCGCTGGCCGTAGCCGCGCAGGCCGATCACCTGGCGCAGGTGGTCGAGGTGGGTCAGGTGCTCGCGCCACTGCATGTCGATCATCTGCAGCATGAAGTTCTTCTCGATCGAGCGGGCGTGCTCGGCGCCCATCATCGCCTCGCGCTCCACCGCGCGGGCCTCGGCGGCCTCAACGATGCGCGTGTGGATGTCCTCCGGGGTGATCCCCTCCTCCGCCACCCAGTCCGCGATCGGCAGGTCGAGGTCGAGGTACATCTTCAGCCGTTCCGACAGGCTCTCGGCGTCCCACTGCTCGGCGTAGGTCTTGGGCGGCAGGCAGAGCTGGACGAAGTCCTCGATGGTGTCGTGGCGCATCTCGGCCACCTGCTCGGACAGGTCGTCGGCCTCCATGAACTGCTGGCGCTGCTCGAAGACGGCCTTGCGCTGGTTGTTCACCACGTCGTCGTACTTCAGGAGGTTCTTGCGGACGTCGTAGTTGCGCTCCTCGACCTTGCGCTGGGCGGTGGAGATGGCCCGGTTCAGCCACGGATGGGTGATGGCCTCGCCCGGCTGCACCCCGAAGGTGCGCATGATCGCGTCCAGCCGCTCGCCGGCGAAGATGCGCAGGAGGTCGTCCTCGCAGCTGAGGTAGAACTTGGAATGGCCGGGGTCGCCCTGGCGCCCGGTGCGGCCGCGGAGCTGATTGTCGATGCGCCGGCTCTCGTGGCGCTCGGTGCCGAGCACGTAGAGCCCCCCCGCGGCCAGCGTCTTCTCCCGCCCGGCGGCGATGTCGGCCTTCACGCCCGCGGCCTTGGCGGCCACCTCGTCATCGCCCGGCTCGGCGCCGTAGCCGAGCTCCTCGCGCCAGCGCTGCATCCGCATGTCGAAGTTGCCGCCGAGCTGGATGTCGGTGCCGCGTCCGGCCATGTTGGTGGCGATGGTGACCGAGCCCGGCGCCCCGGCCTCCGCCACGATATAGGCCTCCTGCTCATGGAAGCGGGCGTTCAGGACGTTGTGCGGCACGCCGCGGCCGGTCTGGTAGGTGATCTCATAGGCGTCGTCGCCGAGCTTCTCCCGCGCCTTTGCGTCCAACCCGCCCGCCGACTCCTTTAAGGTGCGTCCGATCTCCACTTGATAATCGTAAGCGTTCAGGAGCTCCGACAGCTGTTCGGACTTCTCGATCGAGACGGTGCCGACCAGGATCGGCTGGCCGCGCACGTAGCAGTCGGCGATGGTCCTGCAGATCGACTCGTTCTTCTCCGCGGCGGTCCGGTAGACTTCGTCGTCCTCGTCGATGCGGATCACCGGGCGGTTGGTGGGGATCTCGGCCACGTCCATGTCGTATATCTCGCCGAACTCCTGCGCCTCCGTGGCCGCCGTGCCGGTCATACCGGACAGCTTCTTGTAGAGGCGGAAGTAGTTCTGGATGGTGACGGAGGCCAGCGTCTGGTTCTCCGGCTGCACCTCCACGTGCTCCTTGGCCTCGATGGCCTGGTGCAGGCCCTCCGACAGGCGGCGGCCATGCATCATGCGGCCGGTGAACTCGTCGATCAGCATGATCTCGCCCGCGCGCACGATGTAGTCGCGGTCGCGCAGGTAGATGACGTTGGCCCGCAGCGCCTGGTTGACGTGGTGCACCACGCTGATGTTGGCCGCGTCGTACAGCCCCGCGGTGTCGTCGCCGAGCGCGCCGGAGGCCTGCAGCATCTCCTCGATGCGCTCGTTGCCGTGTTCGGTGAGGTGAATCTGCTTCTGCTTCTCGTCGTGCTCGTAGGTGTCGGCGTCCTGGATCAGGCTCTTCACCTGGGCGTCGATGGTCCGGTAGAAGTCGGAACGGTCCTCCGTCGGGCCGGAGATGATCAGGGGCGTCCGCGCCTCGTCGATCAGGATGGAGTCGACCTCGTCCACGATGGCGAAGTTGTGCCCGCGCTGGACCATGTCGCGCACGTCATAGGTCAGGTTGTCGCGCAGGTAGTCGAAACCGAACTCGTTGTTGGTGCCGTAGGTGACGTCGGAGCCGTAGGCCTGCTGGCGCTCCGGCTGCGACAGGCCATTGACGATCAGGCCGGTGGTGAGGCCAAGCCAGTGGTACAGGCGACCCATGTGCTCGCTGTCGCGGGTGGCGAGATAGTCGTTCACCGTGATCAGGTGCACACCCTTGCCCGCCAGGGCGTTCAGGTAGACCGGCAGGGTGCCGACCAGCGTCTTGCCCTCGCCCGTGCGCATCTCGGCGATGCCGCCCTTGTGCAGCGTCATGCCGCCCACGAGCTGGACGTCGAAGTGACGCATGCCCAGCACGCGCTTGGAGGCCTCCCGCACCACCGCGAAGGCCTCGGGCAGGAGGTCGTCCAGCGGCTCCCCCTTGGCCAGCCGCTCGCGGAACTCGGGCGTCCTGGCCTTCAGCTGGTCGTCCGACAGCGCAGCCATCTTCGGCTCCAGCGCATTGATGGCGGCCACGCGGCCCTGCAGCTGCTTGACCTTGCGTTCGTTGGAGGAGCCGAACAGCTTCTTGGCGAGAGAGAGCATCGAGGAGTCCAGACGTGGCGACGCGCGCGAGGTGGGCGCGGCATAGGGCGAACCCGCCATTTAAGGGCTGGCGGGCGCGGCGGGAATAGCGACGAAGCGCGCGGGAGGCAGACGGGCTAGGCGCGGCAAGCTCATACGCTCCGCCGCCAATCCAAGCGCTTGTCCGGAGTCACGATCGAAGCGCCCACACGGTCGGCCGCCGCGAGGTGAAGCGCGTCCGGCTTAAGCAGGCCCGTGGCTTACGCTTCGGTCCGGTTGGCGCCCCGGAGCTGGAGCGGGCTGGAGATGGCGGCGCCCGGGCTGGATCGCCGGCGAGCGGCTGGAGCGCGTGGGCAGGACTCACCAGCGCGCTCCCATGTTGGTGGAACGGGAGGCGCCGGAGCGGGTGGCCCGCCCCTGTCCGGTCGTCCTGGTCCATGGCGGCGGCTCCAGGGCACGAAGTGGTACGATACGTCCGACGGCCGGCCGGGCTGGTGGAGGCGGGCTACGCCACCCTGGTGGTGGACCGGCCACGGCCGCTCGCCGCTCCGGTCGAACGATCGGGCGTGGCGCAGCGCTGAACTCAGCGGCGTGTACCTCCAGCATCGTCTCGAGCCGCTGCGCGAGGGAGTCCCAGGCTCGGCCTCGGCTGGTCCTCTTGCTCGAGGGCGAACTCGTTGACCTCACCTTTGAAGGCGATCTGTCGAGCCAGAGTTAAGAGAGGGGCTCGCCGGCGCCGGCCGCGAGCAGGACGTTGCTGAACCAAGCGACATCCGGTTGGGACGCGAGCTGACGTAGGCCCACTATGTAAGAGGTGAAAGGATCAACCTCGATCGGCAGTGGGAACAAGGTCAGCCCTGCGCTTTCCGCCATTTGAACAGCTGCGAAGCGTGGCAGAACGCTGATGATGTCACTTGATCCGACAACGAACGGGAGCGCCAGAAAGCTTGTGACAGTCAAGGCGACACGACGGCGAAGACCAAGCGTCGCAAGAACGCGGTCGACCGGTCCATCAACATTTCCGCTCCAGGATACGAGCGCATGCGGCAGGTCGACGAACACCGACAGACTCATCTGCCCTTTCTCTAGTCTCGGATGATCCTTGCGAGCGACGCCAATGAAGCTGTCCCTGAAGAAGGGAACCTTTTGGATGCGTTGGGGCATGTCACCGAGCGCGCCCAGCGCGAGATCCAGTTTACCGCGGTCCAGGTCGTCGATGATGGTGCCATGATTTATTGCAAGCGCCCGAATATCCACGCCCGGCGCGATTTCATTGAGCTTCGACATGAGCGGTGTGAGGACCATCAGAACTGTCAGATCATGTGCCGCAACGCGGAAGGTCCGACGCAACTGCTTGGGATCAAACGGCGTCTCGGGCCGCACGATGGCGCGCACGCCTGCAAGTACGTCGCCGATGGGAGCCGCTAACGCGCGCGCTCGAGAAGTCGGCTCCACCCCACGCGGATGTCGCGTGAACAGAGGGTCGCCCAGCAGATCCCGGAGACGGCCAAGCGCGTGGCTTGTCGCCGACTGCGACAGGAAAAGCTGCTCGGCGGCGCGACCGACATGATGCTCCCGCATGAGAGCCTCGAATACCACGAGCAGATTTAGATCGATCTTGGTGAGATCGACGTCCTTCATCTCTGGAACCTGCCAGTAACTTGAACCGATCCCTGCCTCAGGCGATGGAGACGATACATAGAGCCGAGTACGCGCTCGTCGTCGCCGCGAGCGACACACCTTCGATATTCATCGTCCAGACTCCAATCGATCTTATGCATAGACACACTGCAAACCTAGCATTGGATAGATCGAGGGGAAAGGACCTACTGAACGGGGCTGCAGCGGTGGCTCGAGCAACCCTCCGGTCGATCGACCTGCGTCTCAGTTCGGAGCGGCCGAGCGCTCCGGGGCTGTGCACGACGAGGCGCAAGCCGAGTCCAACCGGCGCTTAAGCAAGGAGCACATGCAGTGGACACTATGAATACCGATCTCTCCGCAAGTCAGTCCGTTGATGTTCTCGATGCCACAATGCGCTATGTAGATGTGGGAGAGGGCGAGCCAATCATCTTCCTGCACGGAAATCCAGAGTCGTCGTATATCTGGCGGAACGTCATTCCACATGTCAACGGGCTCGGTCGCGTACTCGCACCGGATTTGATCGGATTTGGGCGCTCAAGTAAGTCGCCGACGAGGTCCTATAGGTTTACGGATCACGTAAAGTACCTGGACGCTTGGTTTGAACATCTTGATTTGACCAGGAACGTGACGCTCGTCGTGCACGACTGGGGTTCCGCCCTCGGCTTTCACCGGGCGTTCCGGTTCCCGGATCAGATCAAGGCGATTGTCCACATGGAGTCGATCGTGATGGTCCGCCGTTGGAGCGACTTCGGCCCCGTCGGAGAGGTGATGAAGGCGGTGCGGTCGCCGCAGGGCGAGACAATGGTCTTGGACGGAAATCTGTTCATCGAGAAGATGCTCCCGCATGCGGTCATGAGAACCCTTACCGATGAGGAGATGGCGGTTTACCGCGCGCCGTTCGTCGAGCGCGAAGATCGGCTTCCTATGCTCGTGTTCCCGCGTGACATCCCGATCGAAGGTGAGCCGGCGGACGTCTCTGCTGTGGTGGAAGAATATGGAACCTGGTTGGCCCAGTCCGATATCCCCAAGCTTTTCATAAAGGCCGATCCAGGCGTGGTCATGACAGGCAGGACGCTTGAGTTCGCGCGCACCTGGCGTAACCAGTCCGAGGTCACGGTGAAGGGGTTGCACATGGCGCCAGAAGACTCGCCGCAGGAAATCGGCGCCGCCATCGCTCAATTTCTCGGCTCCCTGAACGGCTCCGCTAAACCTCGGTAATTCGAGGTCCGCCGCCGGCTCATCGACCAGTGCGCGGTCGGCGGCGTCCAGGCCACGGAGGTAGCGTCCATCGGCGCCAAAACCCTCGAGACTTCTTGGGAAGGGCGCCCGATGTGGCGCTGATCTGGGAGCGGCGCTGAGGCCTCCAGGCCGAAGACTTCGGTGTGAGTGATGAGCCGGGCTTCAAGACCCGGCTTGGGCTGAAGCTACGTGTCCCCGACGCCCAGCCACGACAGAGGCGCGCGGAGCCCCTGTGACATTGTCTCCAGCGATCGAAGTCATGCCAGACTGGGCAGGTCGGCAAGCCTCGGTGATCACAGCGGCGGCGGCGGCGGGGCGAGGATGGCGCGCTTGCCGGCGTGGTTGGCGGCGGAGACGACGCCTTCCTTCTCCATGCGCTCGATCAGGCTGGCGGCGCGGTTGTAGCCGATCTGGAGGCGGCGCTGAACGTAGGAGGTGGAGGCCTTCTTGTCCCGCGTCACCACCGCCACCGCCTGGTCGTAGAGGTCGTTGGCCGAGAGGCTCTCGCCGTCGATGGCGCCGCCGCCTCCGCCCTCCTCGTCGTCCTCGGGGGCGGCGGTGACCTCCTCCAGGTAGTTCGGCGTCCCCTGGTCGCGGAGGTAGCGGGCGACGTCCTCCACCTCCTGGTCGGAGACGAAGGGACCATGCAGGCGCGTGATCCGCCCGCCGCCGGCCATGTAGAGCATGTCCCCCTGACCGAGCAGCTGCTCGGCGCCCTGCTCGCCCAGGATGGTGCGGGCGTCGATCTTGGAGGTGACCTGGAAGCTGATGCGGGTGGGGAAGTTGGCCTTGATGGTGCCGGTGATGACGTCGACCGACGGACGCTGGGTGGCCATGATCAGGTGGATGCCGGCGGCCCGCGCCATCTGGGCCAGGCGCTGCACCGCGCCCTCGATGTCCTTGCCGGCGACCATCATCAGGTCGGCCACCTCGTCGATGACGACCACGAGGTAGGGCATGGGCTCGGGGGTGAGCTTCTCCGTCTCGTAGACGGGGCGGCCGCTATCGTCGAAGCCGGTCTGGACGGTCCTTTCGAAATGCTCGCCCTTGGCGAGCGCCTCTCGGGCCTTGTCGTTGTAGCCGTTGACGTTTCGGACCCCGATCTTGCTCATCAGGCGATAGCGGTTCTCCATCTCCCGCACCGTCCACTTCAGCGCCACGATGGCCTTCTTCGGGTCGGTGACGACCGGCGCCAGGAGATGGGGGATGCCGTCGTAGACGCTGAGCTCCAGCATCTTGGGGTCGATCATGATGAAGCGGCACTGGTCGGGGCGCAGCCGATACAGGATCGACAGGATCATGGCGTTGACCCCCACCGACTTGCCCGAGCCGGTGGTGCCGGCGATCAGCAGGTGGGGCATCTTGGCGAGGTCGGCGATGTAGGTGTCGCCTCCGATCGACTCGCCGAGCGCCATCGGCAGGCCCGCGGTCGCCTTCTCGTACTCGGGCGAGGCGAGGAGCGAGCGGAGGTAGACGGTCTCTCTGCTGGCGTTCGGCAGCTCGATCCCGATGGCGTTTCGACCCTGCACAACCGAGACGCGGCAGGCGCGCGCGCTCATGGAGCGGGCGATGTCGTCGGAGAGCGCGATGACGCGGGAGGACTTCACCCCCGCCGCCGGCACCAGTTCGTAGAGGGTGACCACGGGGCCGGGGCGGATCTGGTCGATCTGGCCGCGCACGCCGAACTCCGCCAGCACCGTCTCGAGCTGGCGCGCATTGGTCTTCAGCGCCTCGGGGTCCTCTCCCCCGGCGCGGGGCTTGGACGGGCTCAGCATGGAGAGCTCGGGCAGGGCGAAGCCTTCCGCCGCCTCGCCTTGGTCCAGGGCCTGCCGCTCGCGCTCCTCACGCTGGGAGGGCCTGGGCTGCGCGACGCGGAGCGCGGCGACCTGGGGGCCGGTGCTGGGGCCGGTCACGGGCGGCGAAGGTGCGTCGTTGTCCAGGTCGAAGGGCGGATCGTCCCCCGCCTCGCCGGCCGGCGCGGGCGCGGCGGCCGCGGCTTCCTCCGGCGGGTCCGGCGGCAGGGAGAGGGGGACGCGCGCGGCCTTGGAGGCCTTCTCGCGCTTGGGCTTGACG
>CAXUCS010000079.1:0-8805 GCA_964249365.1 uncultured Caulobacteraceae bacterium
CAGCGCTCTGAAGACTGGCATGCGATGTGGTTGTAGGACCCTGCCCATACCCCCGCCCCGCCCCTGTTGGTGAGTAGCGCTGGCCTGCTGCAGCGACTCCGAACGCAGCGTCTCCTGTGTGACGCTGCCTGCAGGCAAGATCGAGCGTCCGGGCGCCCGCTGAACCGCGGTCAGCCGGACGGTCGATGTTTCAGAGCGGTTCGGCTGAGATCATGCAGCCGGACAGCAGGCAGGGTTTGTCGGTCGTATTACTCCAGGCGTGATTAGTGCCCCGAATGACGACCGTGTCGCCTGGGCGCATGATCACGTCGTCGACGTCCGTGATCAGATGGATCTCGCCCATGACGCAGGTGATGCAGTCCAGCGTGTCGGTCCTGTGCATGCTGGGGTGACGCGCCAAGTCCTCCTCGGTCGGAAGGTGCTTCTGTTCCACCTGCACGTTAAGCTTCTTGAGCTCTTCGATATGCCGGCGGACATCCGGGGAGTCAGGAGGGATCTCCAGGTTCCGGAACAGAAAGCCTCCCTTTACCGGTTCGCGTGTGGAGATCTCGACGGCACGATCATTGGTATTGGCGTTGTCGACGGGGATTTCACTCGATCCCCAGATCGTCGATCGCCAGAAGATGCCGGGGTTCTCCTGCACGTTCGTCGCGGCGTCGCTCAACACCGCCGATTTGCCCTGTGCATTGGGTCCCACGACATAGCGTTTCCACCGATCGGCTGCAGCCATTCTTCTCTCCCTGAGCTCTGGGCTGGGTGACGTGCCATGACGATCGAGCATCAGTCACCCAGTGACTTTAACGCGCTGTCCAGAGCTCTGCAAGACGGAGCGCGCCACCCTGGCCGGTCGCTGCGATCGGTCGAGCTGAACGGGAAACCTCGCTCATGTCGCCCCGCGCGACTTCAGCGTCTCTATGCAACCTCAGGGCTGGAGAGCGCCTGGGTTTATCCGTCGGCGTCGGGTTGGCGGGACGGATGGGCGTTGAGGAATGCGGGAAGCCGGGCGGCCCTCTCGGCGGCCGCGACGCATCGGGGGAAGCCGGCCAGGTCGATCTCGAAGCGTTGCGCGGAAAGAACCTGCGGCACGAGATGGCAGTCAGCGAAACTTGGCGAGTCGCCGAAGGAGAGGCCGGCGCCGTGGCGTTCCACCAGGTGTTCCAAAGCGGTGAACCCCTCGCAAATCCAGCGCGCGATCCAGGCCCTGACCTCGGCCTCGCTCAGCCTGTACGGCCCACGCAGGGCTTCGAGCACGCGAAGATTATTCAAGGGATGAATGTCGCACGCGATGATCGAAACCATGGTCCGGACGAGAGCGCGATCGCCTGCGCCTTCCGGTAGAAGCGGCGGGGTCGGATAGGTCTCCTCCAGCCATTCCAGGATGGCCGTGCTCTGGGTAAGGACGAGATCGCCCCCGATCTCCAGGGCCGGGACCAAGCCCTGGGGATTGACCGACAAGTAGGGGGCCGATCGTTGAGCGCCGGTTCTCAGATCAAGGGAGGTCTGCTCGACCGCGATCCCTTTCAGGTTCAGAGCGATCCGCACGCGGTAGGCCGCGCTCGAGCGCCAGTAGCCGAACAGGCGCAGCCGGGTCTCGCTCATGACGGCCGAACCCGTCCGCGACACTCGCCAAAGCCGATGCGCGCGAAACCCGGCGCTTCCGCATAGGCGGACAGGCTCAGTTCGTCCCCGTCCTGCAGGAAGCTCCGCATCTCCCCGTTCGGCAGCCGCAGCGGCGACTTGCCGCCGTCCGAGAGTTCCAACAGACTGCCGAAGCTCGTCCGTGGCTCTCCCGACAGCGTACCGGTGCCAAGCAGGTCCCCCGGACGCAGATTGCAGCCGTTGCTGGTATGATGCGCCACGAGCTGGGCCGCGGTCCAGTACATGGCGGTGGCCCTTCCGCGGCTCAGGCGATAGGCCTGCTCTCCCGCCGCACGCATGATTTCGGTCGTCAGATCGACCTCCAGGACCAGATCGTAGGCTCCGCCAGCCTGGTCGGCCGCGTCGAGCAGGTACGGCAGCGGCGCGGGGTCGCCGTCCGGCCGCGCCGGCTGGGGACGACGGAAGGGCGCCAGCGCCTCCGTCGTCACGATCCAGGGCGATACGGTGGTGAGGAAGCTCTTGGCCAGGAACGGCCCCAAGGGCTGGTACTCCCAGGCCTGGAGGTCGCGCGCGGACCAGTCGTCCAGCAGGCACAGGCCGGCGATCGCCTCGGCCGCCTCGCCGATCGGGATGGGCTCGCCGAGCGTGTTGGCGCCCCCGATCCAGACGCCCAGTTCGAGCTCGTAGTCGAGGCGGCCCGACGGGCCGAACCGCGGCCCCGCCTCGGCGGCTGTCCTGGTCTGGCCGCAGGGCCGCCGCACGTCTTCCCCGGAGACGCGGACAGACGAGGCGCGTCCATGGTAGCCGATGGGGATATGTTTGTAGTTCGGCAGCAGGGGGCTGTCCGGCCGGAACTGGCGGCCGACATTGGTGGCGTGGTGGATGCCGGTGTAGAAGTCGGTGTAATCGCCGATCTGCGCGGGCAGGTGCAAGGTGCAGCCCGCCCTGGCGTGAAGGGAGGTTCGGACCCGGTCCTGCGTCCCCGGGTCCACCAGCAGGGCGAACACCGCGCGCCGCAGCGCGCTCCGGGGGCCCGCCCCCAGGGCGAGGAGGGCGTTGAGCGTCTCGCCCGAGCCGGCCATCGCCGCCTGTTCGGCCTCGCCGGTGAGGGACGTGGCGATCGCGCCCAGATCGAGGACGTGTTCGCCGATCGCCACGCCGCAGCGCGCCCTGCGCTCGCCGGGCGGCGTGAACACGCCCAAGGGCAGGTTCTGGACGGGGAACTCGGGGTGGCCGTTGGCGTCGGCGAGCCAGCTTCGAGCGCTCGCGTCGTGGGTCTCGTCGATCATCCCGGGACCTTCGCCTTCTCGAACGCGCTCCAGCACTCGTCGTAGTCGGACTGCAGCAACGGCGAGGCCAGCGCGAAGGCGGTCGGGCGGACCACCCAGCGCGTCTCGAACATGAAGGCCAGGGTGTTCTCGAGCTTTTGAGGTTTCAGGTCGGCGGAGGTCGCCTTGTCGTAGCTGGCGCGGTCCGGCCCGTGACCGTTCATCTGGTTGTGCAGGCTGGCGCCGCCGGGCGCGAAGCCGCCTTCCTTGGCGTCGTAGGCGCCGTGGATCAGGCCCATGAACTCGCTCATGACGTTGCGGTGGAACCAGGGTGGCCGGAAGGTGTCCTCCGCCACCAGCCAGCGGGGCGGGAAGATCACGAAGTCGCAGTTGGCCGTGCCCTGGGTGTCCGACGGCGAGGTCAGCACCGTGAAGATCGACGGATCGGGATGGTCGAAACTCACCGTGTTGATGGTGTTGAACGTCGCAAGGTCATAGCGGCACGGCGAGAGGTTGCCGTGCCAGGCCACGACGTCGAGCGGCGAGTGGTCGAGCATCGTGGTCCACAGCCGCCCCTGGAACTTCTGGACGATCTCGGTTGGCTGATCCTTGTCCTCGAACCAGGCGTGCGGCGCCTCGAAGTCGCGCGGATTGGCCAAGCCGTTGGCGCCGATCGGGCCGAGGTCAGGCAGGCGGAACGGCGCGCCGTAAGTCTCGCAGACGTAGCCCCGTCCGATCCCGTCCGGCAGGTCGACCCGGAAGCGAAGTCCGCGGGGCACGATCGCGATCCAGCCCGGCGCCACGCTCAGCCTGCCCATTTCGGTGGCGATCTGCAGGGCGCCTTCCTGCGGGACGATCAGCAGTTCGCCGTCGCTGTTCTGGAACACGCGGTCGCGCATGGAAGCGGTCGCGGCATAGAGATGGATGCCGACGCCCTGGCCCTGGCCGACGTCGCCATTTCCTCCGTAGGTCGCTAGGCCGTCGACGAAGTCGGCGTGGCGGGACACCGGGAGCGGGTCCCAGCGCAGCCGATTGGGCGTCGGCGCCGCTTCGTCGAACGGCCCGCTCCGCAGGAGCGGCGCGCCCTCATAGGGTCGGTAGGCCGGATGCGAGGCCGAAGGCCGGATGCGGTAGAGCCAGCTGCGACGGTTCTCTGAGCGCGGAGCGGTGAACGCTGTGCCCGAATACTGCTCGGCATACAGGCCGAAGGCAGCCTTCTGCGGGCTGTTGCGGCCGAGCGGGAGCGCGCCGGGGACCGCTTCGCTGGAGAAGTGGTTGCCAAATCCGGACAAGGTCATGGTCTGGGATCCACCTTCCGATCGGGCGATTTCACGGCGAGGTCGATCGCCTCGAAGATTACGCGTTCGTCGCCGATGTGGTTCAGCAGGATGAGGATCAGCTTCGCATTCAGCTGCAGGCTTTCCGCGTCGCTGCGGCCGGCGTGCATATCGATCAGACACTGGTAGACGAGATCAGGCTGGGCGATGTTCGCGTTTGTGACGAGGCGTTCCATCTCAGGCGCCCATAGCGCGCCGGAGCGCCCCGCCGACGCTCCGTCCATCGGGCGAACGCCATCGCGCGGCGACATACTGGTCGGGGCGGATCAGATAGGCGGAACCGGGCTGAAGGTCGTAGCGCCGCCTCGCGAGCTTCAGCCTGTCGCCATCGCCAGCGAGGTCGGCCCAATCGACGGGGGGCGGCGTTGCGCCAGTCCAACCGTTGGCGAGCAGGACGAAGCGGTTTCCGAGACGATCCAGAAGCCAGCCCCCCTCCTCGAGCTGGGCGTCCAGGGCCGGCGACCCCGGCGGAACGCCGCCCGACCAGGCGTCCGCGTCTGGGGTGTTCAGCGGACTGTCCGGGTAGCTGACCGCGGTCGACAGCCGGCCCGAGTTGACGAAAGGACGGGCGAACGCCTGCTCGTGCGCCAGCTCCAGCACCGCGTCGCGGAACGCCCGGCTGGCCGGGGTCTTGGGCGTCATAAAGTCCGTCGATCGGCTTGAGTTCAGGATGTTCTCGTCCGCCGCAGCGACGGCCTCATGATCGTAGCTCCCTAGCAGGTCATCCGGCGACTGCCCCCGTAAGATCAAGTCGAGCTTCCAGCCCAGGTTGTCTACGTCAGCCACGCCGCCATTGCAGCCGCGCGCCCCAAAAGGCGAGACCAGGTGGGCGCTGTCGCCGGCGAAGATCACCCGGTGGTGGACGAAGCGGGCCATCCGGCGGCACTGGAAGGTGTAGACGCTGTACCACTCCCGCGCGAACTCCACGTCGTCGCCCAGCATCCCGCGCACGAGCGGCTCGACGTTCTCCGGCCGGATGCAGGCCTCCCGGTCGATGTCCCAGCCGAGCTGGAAGTCCAGCCGCCAGACATCGTCCGGCTGCTTGTGCAACAAAGCCGACTGGCCGGGATTGAACGGAGGATCGAACCAGAACCAACGCTCGGACGGACGCTCCTCCCGCATCCTGACGTCGGCGATGAGGAAGTTGTCCTCGAAAACCCGCCCCTCGAAGTCCAGCCCTAGCAGGTTGCGGACCGGCGAGCGGCTACCGTCGCAGGCGATGATCCACTCTGCATCGATCCGGTACTCACCCTCGGCGGTCCGCACCGTGGCATGCGCGACATCGTCCTTCTGGTCGAGCGCTACGACTTCGTGGCCCCAGCGCAGCTCAATGTTGGGCAAGGTCTCCGCAGCAGCGACCAGGCCTTCCTCCACCAGGTACTGCTGGATGTTGATAAAGCCCGGGCGTTTCTGGTCTTTGACCGAGCGCATGTCGAACTGGAAGATCGGATCTTCACCCGCGCCCCAGAACACCTTCCCGACGTTCCAGGTCACGCCCTTCTCGACCAGCCCCTCGCCGACCTGCAGGCGGTCGAAGATGTCCAGTGTCCGTTTAGAGAAGCAGATGGCCTTCGAGCCTGCTGAGATGAAGTCCAACCGGTTGAGCACGACGACCCGGTGTCCCCGACGTCCGAGGTCCAGGGCCATTGCGAGGCCCACGGGACCAGCACCCACGATGAGCGTGCGGACTCGATCGCCCCCCGAACATCTGGGCGGCGGGGAGCTGCCGATCTCCCGCCAGACCGGAATGCCGGCGACGTTTGCCATGACGCTCAGTCCTGGAGGAGCGCCCAGACCTCCCGGTCGCGCTCCATGGTCCAGACGCGCGGCCAGTCGATCCCCTCGAACTCGTCCCACAGCCGCTGCACGTCGAACGGCAGGCAATGCTCGAAGATCGGCCAGCGACCGAACCGGGGCGCCAGCGCTGCATGGGTCGCCTGGAAGGCCGCCTTCAGGTCTCCGCCTTGCGTACGCACGGCGCCCACGTTCTCGATCATCCCGTTCAGAAAGGCTCGGGTCTGCTCGACGGCGGCATCGGTCGCCGCAAGGCCCTTCGCGACCGCTCCGCGTCCACCAATCAGGTTCTCAGAGCGGTAAGCCTTGAGTTTGTCGAGGGTGCCGGTCGCCCAGTCGAAGTGAAAGGCGTCTCCCGTGTAGAGCGCGGCTTCCGCCTCGACGAGGTCGCCGGCGAACAGCGTCCTGCTCTTGTCATGCCAGGCGATGATGTCGCCTGCCGTGTGCCCGCGGCCGCAGAACTGGAGCTCGACCCGCCCCCGGTCGCCCCCAAGTTCGATGACATGGGCGTCGTCGAAGGTCTCGGTCGGCCAGGACAATCCGGGAATGCTATGGGGGTCCGTGAAGAGGCGCGGCATACGGCCGAACTCGCTGTCCCAGTCCTGCTGGCCCCGCTCCTCGATCAGCTTGCGGGTGGCGGTGCTGGTGACAACGTGCTCCGCCTCGAAGGCGCTGGCGCCCAGGACCCGAACGGCGTGGTAATGGGTCAGGACGAGGTATTTGACCGGCTTGCGTGTGTGTTCCCGCAGCTGGTCAAGCCATCGCTGCGCCGCCACGGGCGTCGCCCGCGCCTCGAAGCAGACGACGAAATCCTCCCCCTCGATCGCTCCGACGTTAGGGTCGCCTTCCGCTGTCAGCGCATAGACGCCGTCGGCGAGAACCTCGAGCGTTTCCTCCTTCTCCGACATGTCGGTCGAGGACGCGAAGGGCTTGTTCATCACCATTTTCCATGGCGCGCGGCTTTGTCTTGCGCCTGCCGAAAGGATAGGGGAGGGCGGCGATCCTGTCTGTCCATAGACCTGGGGACCGCACCTTGCGCCTAGCCTTTCGCGCGCGCACCGCGGAGGCGAGGTCCGGCGGCCATCCCGTGCGATCGGAGGCGTATTTTGGACGAGCCGCTGGATCCCGAGCTTGGCGCCGCCTTGGTGGATGCGGCGTCGAGCGTCAGCTTCGCCCCCTTGCTCCTCGCAGCCGCGCAGCGGTTCGAGCCGGTCGAGGAAATATTCGCCTATAGCGTGACCGGATCCTGCGCGCCGGAACGGCTGCTCTCGTCCAGCTCGCTGGGTGATCCGGGCGAGCGTGCCGCCCTGTACGCCCGGAGTTTCCACCGCGACGACCCGGCTGCACGCACCTGGCGGACGATCGGTAGCGGTCACGGCTTCGTCCAGCGGGTCGAGCCTGCCGAGATCAAGCCTCCCGACTACCGGGCCATGTGCTTCGAACACCCCGCCTTCGTCGACAAAACCTGCTTCGGCTGGCGGGGGGAGGAGCGTTCCTTCGTGTTGAGCTTCTACCGCCGGACGGGCGGTCACGAAGACCCGGTGAGGCGCCTTTCCGCACTTGCCGGAGTAGCCCTGACCGCACTCGTCCGCCGGGCGCAGCTTGAAGAAGGTCGAGGGCGTCTGGAGGAGCGTCTGGAGCGGCGCCTTGCTCGCTCTTTCCCGCAACTTTCCTTCCGTGAGCGGCAAGTGTGCGCTTTCACCATTGCAGGCTGGACCGCCAGCGAGATCGCGGACCGGCTCAACATCCGCTGTGCAACGGTCCTGACGTATCGGCAACGCGCATACCAGCGCTTGTCCTGTTCTCAGGCAAGTCAACTGCTGACGGAGTTGCTGGATTAGCCCGCGACCATGGCCCGGATCCAAGCCGCTATGGCGTCCACGGCGAACGGCTTGGTGAGGACCGACATGCCGGGTTCCAACCTGCGGTCGCCGATCACGGCGTTCTCTGCATAGCCGGTGATGAACAGCACCTTGAGTTCGGGTCGGGTCACACGGGCGGCGTCGGCCATCTAGCGCCCGTTCATGCCCCCGGCAGCCCGACATCGGTGACCAGGAGGTCGATGCGTGTCGGGGCCTGCAACAGCCTCAATCCGACCCGCGTACGATAGAGTCGAGCGCCTCGGAGAGCGGTCGGTTCTCGGCCGCGAGCTCCAGGATGCGCTGCTGGGTGGCCTGCAAGGCCTGGCCGCTCGCGTGTTCGGACGCCGACCACTCGCCCCTGACGATCGCCTCGTCCGTCAAGACGGCCTCTGGCCCGCACCGGGGCGTAGCCGTCGCTCGCCGAGCGCCACGACCTTGTCGTCACGCGCCACGGCCATGCTGATGGCCAGCGACAGCTCGCCCAGGCCGAACGGCTTGTCGAGGCGGAGCATACCCTCCACCGCGTCGGTGCTGCCGGTGTAGCCCGTGATCAGCAGGACCGGCAGGTCCAGGCGCGTCCGCCGGGCGCGCGCCGCAAGCTCGGCCCCGTCCATGCGCGGCATCTTGTAATCGGTCACCATGAGGTCGACCGGCCGGTCGACCGCGAGCAGCTGCAAGGCCTCCGCGCCGCTCTCGGCCTCCACGACATCGTGACCCAGGCTGCGCAGCATCTCGGCCGCGCCGCGCCGCACCAGCGTCTCGTCATCGACCAGGAGGATGGCGAGGGGGACGGAGGCGGCGGGCGCGACCACCCTCGCGTGGTCGCTGGCCCGCACGTCCTCGGCGCTGGCGGGCAGGTAGAGGTCGGCGCGCGTGCCCTCGCCGAGCGCGCTGCGCAGCACGAAGGCGCCGCCCAGCTGCCCGGCCAGGCCGTGGATCATGGAC
>CAXUCS010000080.1:0-8723 GCA_964249365.1 uncultured Caulobacteraceae bacterium
CTCTCCGGCATACCCCGGAGCGAGGCGCGGGCGAGGGCCGAGGCGGCGCTGGAGCGGGTGGGCCTGCCGGACGCGGCCGCGCTCCGCCCTTTCCAGCTTTCCGGCGGCATGGCGATGCGGGTGTCGCTGGCGCGCGCGCTGGTGACCGGGCCGCGACTGCTGCTCCTGGACGAACCCTTCGCCGCGCTGGACGAGACCACCCGCCGGCGTCTCGCCGACGACGTGCTGGCGCTGGTGGCGGACGGCGGGACCGCGACCGTCTTCGTCACCCACAGCGTGGAGGAGGCCGTCTACATGGGCTCACGGGTGGCGGTCCTGACCGAAGGCCCCGGCCGCCTGGCCGCCGAGGCGCCGGTGGAGGGGCCCCGGCGCCGGCCACCCGCCGCACCGTGGAGAGCGTGTCGGACCGGCTAGCGGCGACGCTCTGAAAGCTGCGGATTTCCGGCCCGCACGCGGGGCCGTCCATCTTCCGCAGCCCCGCGAACCGGACTATATGCTTGCGCGAAACGCCAAGTCGCCGAACCCTGGTTCACTGGCGGCGTTTTACCTCGTCAACATCTCGGGACCTACATGAAGCAGACGGTTAACCCTGGTTTCAACGATCGCCTCACCGCTGCGGCGGACGCCAAGAAGGCGATGCTGGCCCGCTTCAAGCCCAAGCCTACGGTCGTCGCCGACACCCTGGTGGACCGCAACGTCCGTCGCGAGCAGGAACTGGAGGCCGTGCGACTGGCGCGCACGGAGGAGAAGGAGCGCGTACGCGCTGAACGCGCCATCGCCGAAGAGGCCGCCCGCCAGGCCCTACTCGCCAGCGAGCAGGCGATGCTCGACGCCAAGCGCACCCAGCGCAAGGAACGCAAGCAGCTGGAGAAGATGGACTCCCAGTCCCGTCGTGCGGCGAGGCTGGCCATGTACTCGCGCGGCTGAAGGCCGCCGGGGGTCTCCACTCGGACTCAAAGCATGGACGGCAGCACCCGGTCGGGCGGGCGATGGCCGTCCTGCAGCGCCTGGATGTTGATGATGACCTTGTCGCCCATCTCCGCGCGCCCTTCCGCCGTCGCCGAGCCGAGGTGGGGCAGGAGCACGACGTTGGGCAGCCTGAGGAGCCGGGGGTCGATCGCCGGCTCGTGCTCATAGACATCGAGCCCCGCGCCGCCGAGCAGGCCTGAGGCGAGGCGTTCGGCCAGCGCCGCCTCGTCCACCACGCCGCCTCGGGCGGTGTTCACCAGGATGGCTTGGGGGGCCATCAGCCTGAGCCGTCGCGCCGACAGCAGGTGGTAGGTGCCGGGCGTGTGGGGGCAGTTCAGCGACACCACGTCCATGTGCGCCAGCATCTGGTCCAGGCTTTCCCAGCGCCGGGCCTCCAGCGCCTCGGCGAAGTACGGCGGGATCGGCCGGCGGTTGTGGTAGTGGATGGAAAGGCCGAACGCCCGTGCGCGCCGGGCCAGCGCCTGGCCGATCCGGCCCATGCCCACGATGCCGAGCGACTTGCCCCTGAGACGCCGTCCCGGCATCCAGGTGGGCGTCCAGCCCTGGAACCCGCCCCCTTCGAGGGTCTTCACGCCCTCCACCATCCGCCGCGACACGGCTAGGATGAGCGCCATGGCGATGTCGGCGGTGTCCTCCGTCAGGACGCCGGGCGTGTTGGTCACCACCACGCCGTGCGCGTTGGCGGCGGCCACGTCGATGTGTTCGAAACCCGCGCCGAAGTTGGCGATCAGCTTGAGCCCCGGACCGGCCCGGCCGATCAGCTCCGCATCGATCCGGTCGGTCACGGTGGGGGTGAGGACGTCGGCGCGTCCGAGCGCCGACGCCAGCGCCTCGCGCCCCATCGGCCGGTCGTCGCCGTTCAGCTCCACCTCGAACAGCTCGCGCATGCGCGCTTCCACCGCCTCCGGCAGTTTGCGCGTGACGATGACTTTCAGCTTGCGATCGGCCATGGCGGCGAAGGAAAAGGGCGCGTGGTCGCGCAAAGGGCGAGGAACTGTAGCAAAGCGGTCCGCGCCGGCCAATGGGCGGCGCTGGGGCTGAGCCTTACGCCGCTGCCCCTCGGTGCGTGCTCCCGCCATGCCGGGACGCCGGCCCCGCAGGCGGTCCAGCCCGGCGGCCGCCAAACGCCATCCGGCCTGCCGGTCCCGCGCTACGTGTCGCTGAAGTTCGACAAGGTCAACGCCCGGGGCGGCCCCGGCGACGACTACGACCTCAAGTGGGTCTACCACGTCAAGGGCCTGCCCCTGCAGGTGGTGGCCGAGACCGACGAGTGGCGCCGGGTGTGCGACGCCCAGGGTTCCCTCTCCTGGGTCCATCGCCGCACAACAGATGCGCGGCGAACGGTGATGCGCACGGCCGCGGAACCGCTCGCCATGCGTGAGCGCCCGGACGCGGCCTCGCCCGAGACCGCAACCCTGGTCGGCCACGCCATCGCCGAGCTGAAGGAGTGCCGCGACGACTGGTGCCGCCTGGCCGTCGGCCGGGCCAAGGGCTGGGCGCCGGCCGAAGAGGTCTGGGGGCTCGCACCCGCCCCGCAGTGCCGCTAGCGGAGGCTCAGGCCGCCCGCGCTTCGGGCGCGTCGGCGTTCGCGCCACCGCCGGCCAGGGCCGCGTCGAGCGAGGCCTGCAGCTTGGCGATCTCGATCGGCTTGGCCACGTGCCCGTCCATGCCCGCGGCGAGGTAGGCCTCCACCTGATGGGTCAGGGCGTTGGCCGACAGCGCCAGGATCGGGATGCGCGTGCGACCCGCCGCCGCCTCCTCGTTCCGGATGCAGCGGGTGGCGGCCACCCCGTCCATGCCGGGCATCTGGATGTCCATAAGGATCAGGTCGAAGTCCGCACCGCGCCAGAGCTCCACCGCCGCTTCGCCGTCAGCCGCCAGGGTGAGCTCCACGCCGAAAATCTGCATGATGGTGGTCAGGACCAGTTGGTTGGTCTGGTTGTCCTCCGCCGCCAGCACCCTCAGGCGCGGGCGTGCGGTTTCGGAACTAGGCTCGCGACCGCCCGCATCCACATGCGGCGCCGGCACCGGCGCCGGCTCCTGAGGCGGTGCGTCCGGCGCGGTCTCGCCATCGAGGGGAGCGGTCGCGGCGATGCGACGGAACGGCAGGCGCACGCTGAAGCTCGACCCGTCGCCGGCCACGCTGTGGACGCCGACTTCGCCGCCCATCAGCTCGGCCAGCTCCCGGCAGATCGCGAGGCCGAGGCCCGTCCCGCCGAAGCGGCGGGTGGTGGAGGCGTCGAGCTGGGTGAACTTCTGGAACAGGAGCGGCAGCTTTTCGGCGCTGATCCCCATGCCGCTGTCGCGAACCTCCAGCCGCACGCCGTCAGCGCCCTGCGGCCCGTCCCCTTCCACCGTGACGCGCACGCCGCCGCGCTCGGTGAACTTCAGCGCGTTGGAGAGGAAGTTGTTCAGGACCTGGCGCAGCCGGGCGGCGTCCCCCTCGCGCACGCCCCGCGCCTCGGGCGCGATGACGACCTCCAGGTCGAGGCCCTTGCGCTCGGCCACGGGGGCGAAAGCGGCGGCGGCGGCGGCGACCACCTGCTCAACATCCAGCGGGGCCGCCTCCAGCTCCAGCTTGCCGGCCTCGATCTTGGACACGTCCAGGATGTCGTTCAGGAGGCTGAGAAGCGTTTCCCCCGACTGGCGGATCACGTCCACCTGCTCGCGCTGGACCGCCTCCAGCGGGCTGATGGCCAGGACTTGGGCCATGGCCAGGACGCCGTTCAAGGGCGTCCTGATCTCATGGCTCATGTTGGCCAGGAACTGGGACTTGGCGACGTTGGCCGTCTCCGCCGCGTCGCGCGCCTCCATCAGTTCGGCCAGGGTGCCGCGCAGGGCGAGATCCTTGACCTGGAGCCGGCTCATCAGGAGGTTGAAGCGCTCGGTGAGGCGCCCGATCTCGTCGGGTGCGTCCGGGGTGACGCGGATCTGGAAGGCGCCGCTCTGCCCCACCGTCTCCATCGCCTCGGCGAGGCGGGCGAGCGGGGTGGTGATCCTCGCCGCCAGCCAGCGCCCGAGGAACAGCGCGATGGCGGTGGCGGAGAAGAAGAGCGCCGTCCCGAGCGCCAGGTAGCGGCTGAAGCCGTCGGCCAGGTACGGCTCGGTCGAGATCACCAGCTCGCCCACGGGCCGGTCGTCCAGCCGCAGGTCGACGGTATGGAGCTGGGTGTTCGCCGAACGGTCCGGCGTGTCGTTCAACCGCTTGTTCAGCATGGCGAAGCGTAGGCCGCTCCTGTCCAGGAGCTGGCCGCCCCTGACGCGGTCGACGGTGATCAGCTTCTGCAGCTGTCGCCTGGCCATGGCGCCGTCGCGCTTGGCGAGGCTCTCGGCGAAGCCGTCGGCCAGGGCGGTCGCGACCTGGCCGATGCGGCGCTGCTCCAGCACGGTGTCGTTGCGGTGCTGCTCAAGCATGAAGAGCGAGCAACCGACCATCAGCACCGACACGGTGGTGACGAGGATGGCGGCCGTGATGCGCGCCTGCAGCGACCGGACGCCCCCAAGGGCGACGCCGGCAGGTCCGGAGCTGGCGTGGGCGGCGAGGAGCGTCATCGCCCTGCAGCCTAGCCATCCAGTGCTAACGCTTCGCTTAGAGCGGCGGCACGCCTCCCGCGATCGGCGGGAGTTTCAGCTTCCGGGCGAGATTTTTGCCCAGGGCGCCACTTTTAAGCTGGCGATAAGCTTAACAATATGTCTAGATGGTGTTCGACCCGTGTCGGGCGAAAGGACGAGAGATGGAACGTGCTCTGGTAGTCCAAAGGGCCGCGAACAAGCTTTACGCCGCGGAAGCCTCGATCGATAAGGCCATGGCCGACGCCGCCATGCTGCTGGTGGAGCTGCAGTCAGTCCGCTCCGACCTGAACGTCTCGGCGACCTTCGCCGACGAGGCGACCGCCAAGACCACCGCCTCGCTCGCCGCCCTGTCCCAGGCCCGCACCGCGATGGTGGCCTGCCACGCCGAGATGGCGGAAGCCAAGCTCCGCCTTGGTGTGCGCACCAAGCTAAGCGGCACCGGTGACAAGCCGCCGAAGGGCAACCAGAGCGTCGCGCCGGACCATTTGCGCGAAGTCGGCTGACGTTTACCCCACTTTTAACATATGTGTGGGCATCTGCACCCTCTCAGGTTCTGCGAGGGTGCAGTCGCTTATGGGCCACAGCTGGATTTCCATAGCGGGCTGGTTATTTCTTGGGCTGACTTGTGTATTCGCGTGGGTGAAAGGTAGCGTGGCTGAGAAGCTCGCGGCCGGATTATTGCTATTCATCAACGTGGCGAGCGACTCGGTTATCGCCCTCACCTATCCCCATTCCCCGCAAGTCGTCATGTTTTCCCTCGACCTGCTGCTCGCGACCGGCCTCCTGGCCCTGGCGTTCCGCTACAGCAGCCTGTGGCTCGGGGCGGCGATGATCCTGCAGAGCATCGCCCTGCTCTCGCACGGCGTGCGCCTCAGCTACGAGGGCGTGGACACCTACACCTGGATGGTGCTGAACAACCTCATCACCCAGGCCATGCAGGGCTGCCTCGTCGCCGCCACCATCCTGTCCTGGCGCGCGCGACGCAGGCCCAAGCCGCCCGCCTTCCAGTTCGTCGCCGATCCGATCTGAAGGGGCGGCCCACGCAGGCGGGCCGCTCCAGACTCCCTCAGTAGCGGTAGTGGTCGGGCTTGAAGGGCCCCGTGACCGGCACGCTGATGTAGTCCGCCTGCCCCGGCGACAGGGTGGTCAGCCTGGCTCCGAGCTTGGCGAGGTGGAGCATCGCCACCTTCTCGTCCAGGTGCTTGGGAAGCGTGTAGACCTTCTTCTCGTAGGCCGAGCCGTTGGACCACAGCTCGATCTGGGCCAGCGTCTGGTTGGTGAAGCTGGCGCTCATCACGAAGCTCGGGTGGCCCGTGGCGTTGCCGAGGTTCACCAGCCGCCCCTCGGACAGGAGGATGATCTTCTTGCTATCGGGGAACTCGATGTGGTGGACCTGCGGCTTGATCTCGTCCCAGCGGAAGTTCTTCAGCCCGGCGACCTGGATCTCGCTGTCGAAGTGGCCGATGTTGCAGACGATGGCGTTGTTCTTCATCGCCCGCATGTGATCCACCGTGATCACGTCCTTGTTGCCCGTGGCGGTGACGAAGATGTCGGCGGTGGGCGCCACGTCGTCCAGCGTCTGGACCTGGTAGCCTTCCATGGCCGCCTGCAGCGCGCAGATCGGGTCGATCTCGGTGACGATCACCCGCGCGCCGCCCTGGCGGAGCGATGCGGCCGAACCCTTGCCCACGTCGCCGTAGCCGCACACCACCGCGACCTTGCCCGCCAGCATGACGTCGGTGCCGCGCCGGATGGCGTCCACCAGGCTCTCGCGGCAGCCGTAGAGGTTGTCGAACTTCGACTTGGTGACGCTGTCGTTGACGTTGATGGCCGGGAACGGCAGCTCGCCCCGCTGCGCCATCTGGTACAGGCGGTGCACGCCGGTGGTGGTCTCCTCCGACACGCCCCGGATGGCGTCGCGGATGGCGGAGTAGAAGCCGGGCTTTTCGGCGAGATAGCGCTTCATCACGGCGAAGAGCGCCTCCTCCTCCTCGTTCGAGGGGTTGGCGATGACGCTCGCGTCGGTCTCCGCCCTGGGGCCGAGAACGCAGAGGAGGGTGGCGTCGCCACCGTCGTCCAGGATCAGGTTGGGGTAGCCGCCGTCCGACCACTCGAAAATGCGGTGGGCGTATTCCCAGTATTCCTCCAGCGTCTCGCCCTTGGTCGCAAAAACGGGCGTGCCCTTGGCCGCGATGGCGGCGGCCGCATGGTCCTGGGTGGAGAAGATGTTGCAGGACGCCCAGCGCACGTCGGCGCCCAGCGCCTGCAGCGTCTCGATCAGGACGGCGGTCTGGATGGTCATGTGCAGCGAGCCGGCGATTCGGGCGCCCTTCAGCGGCTGGTCGCGCCCGAACTCCTCGCGCACGGCCATCAGTCCGGGCATCTCGGTTTCGGCGATGTCGATCTCCTTCCTGCCCCAGTCGGCGAGGGAAAGGTCGCGCACGATGTAGTCGGCCACGGATCGGCTCCTTGCACTTGCCGCTCCGCTATATCCGCCAGGACCGAGGGCGGCAACCGGGGCATAAGGATATCCTTATATGCCGCCGCCCAGCGGACACGTCCCGTGCGACGCCGTTGACCCCCGAAGAGCGGCGCCCTAGAGACTGCCCTTCCCGACGCCCGCCGGTTCCGCCTGCAGGCCGGGCCCAGGTGGCGGAATTGGTAGACGCGCTGGTTTCAGGTACCAGTGGTTAATAGCCGTGGAGGTTCGAGTCCTCTCCTGGGCACCACAGTTTTGATCGGCCGGCGGTGAGCGGCCCTGTACGGCCAGGACCATGACCGCCGGAGCCCGTCGCCTCCCATGACCATCCACCTGCATCCCGGCGACCTGCCGGACGGTCTCGATCTGGGCGCGACGGTGGCGGTGGACAGCGAGGCGATGGGTCTGCGCCTGCACCGCGACGCGCTCACCGTCGTGCAGCTCTCCGCCGGCGACGGCGACGCCCACGTCGTCCAGTTCGCCAGGCCCGGTTACGACGCGCCCAACCTCAAGCGCCTCCTCGCCGATCCGGCCGTCCTGAAAGTGTTCCACTACGGGCGTTTCGACATCGCCATGGCCCTGGTTCACCTTAGGGTCATGACGGCCCCGGTCTATTGCACCAAGGTGGCGTCCAAGCTGGCGCGCACCTACACCGACCGGCACGGGCTCAGGGACGTGACCAAGGACCTTCTCGGCGTGGACATCTCCAAGGCGCAGCAGAGCTCGGACTGGGGCCAGGCCGCCCTGACGCCCGAGCAGCAGGCCTATGCCGCGTCCGACGTGCTGAACCTCCACCGCCTCAAGGCACGGCTGGACGAGATGCTGGCCCGCGAAGGCCGGGCCGAACTCGCCCAGGCCTGTTTCGACTTCCTCCCGACCCGCGCGCGCCTGGACGTGGCGGGCTGGGAGGACGTCGACATCTTCGCGCACGCCTGAGCGGCCGATGGCGAGCGAGGTCGTCTATCCGGACGAGGCGCTGGGGCCCTTGAGGGTTGCGGCGGCGCCGCCGCGCGCGGTCGCCGACGAGCGGCCGGAGAGCCTCTATCCCGCCGCGCTCAGCCCCGACCTGGTGCGGCGGGCCCAGGCGCTGGCGCGCTGGCGGCGCCGCTCCGACCAGATCCGCTTCTTCCGCAGGGCCCTGCCGGCCGCCATCGGCTGCATCCTCCTGTTCGGGGTGGCCTGGGTCAGCGTGCGCGCGCTGATTTCGGCCCTGTCCCAGGCCGGGCGCGAGCTCGGCTCCATCCACCTGATCAATCCGACCTTCTATGGCCGGAACGAGAAGGGCGAGCTTTACATCATGTCGGCCACGGAGGCGGTGCGCGACGGCGGCGACAGCGACCGCGTCGCCCTGACCGAGCCGGACCTCAAGCAGTATCCCGCCGGCGCGCCGGAGCCCATGACCACCCACGCCCGCCACGGCGTCTACCACGAGAAGGCCAAGCTCCTGGACCTCTACGGCCACGTGGTCGCGACCGACGGGCACGGCTACACCTTCACAAGCGAGTTCGCCCATGTGGACATGCCCAAGAACAGCGCGGTAGGGCAGACCCACGTCTACAGCTACGGCCCCCAGGGCTCGATATCGGCGGACAGCTACCGGGTGTATGACAAGGGCCAGCATGCCTTCTTCAACGGGCACACCCACACCCACCGGGTGCAGCCCCACGCCCCCACGGCATCG
>CAXUCS010000081.1:0-8722 GCA_964249365.1 uncultured Caulobacteraceae bacterium
GGTTGAGCGCCTGGGGCGAGCGCGATCAGGAGGGGCGGGGCAGGAACCCGGCGGTCTCGGACGGACCTGCGAGCGGGCCGGAAAGGGCTTCCGGGGCGCGCACGGACTCTGGACCTTGTTCCAGCCGGTCAGCCCGTCAAGGGCGGACGCTGCGCGTCGTCGCTCCGCGATCGGCTGCGTGCCGGGGTCACGCGCCGACCCCTGACGGCCCGCCCTTCGGCCGGAACACGGGGACGGTCCAGAGGCGCGGCCGGAAGCCGGTCTCTCCGGAGCTCCCTCCGGTCCTCTCACCTCGACCTCAAGAACCCTTCCATGTTCCCCCTCATGATCGACGACACCTTCACCTACCAGGCCCTCTGCGCCGCCGCCGCCGACGAGCGGCCCCATCCCGAGCAGCCCGAACTCGAGCAGCTGGGCTCGGCCGTGATGACCGAAGTGCTCGCCCTTCTCTCCAACACCGCCCTGGAGGATCACCGAGCCACCATCGGCGAGGGCCTGATCGGCGCCTTCCACTCCATCTCGCTCAGAATTGAGCGCGAGCACGACCGCTCCGCCGACGAGGTGCGCCGCATCTCCCGCGACTTCGCGGGCGGCGAGATCGACGACGTGGAGCTTCAGGAGGCGACCCGGCGGATGCACGCCGCGGCCGCGGCCCTGACCGCCATTGAGCTGATCCGGGAAGCCGCCGCGGAGACCTACAGCGTGGTGACCGGCGAGACCTGGAGCCCTTGGAAAGGCTCGACGCGCCGCACCGCCTCCACCGCGGCGCAGCTCGACGCCCGCGAGGCGCTCCGGGCGAAGCGGGCGCGCGGGTTCGCCGGCTCCAACCCGGGCGACCAGGTGGTGGCCTTCCGGGGCGCGCCCCAGGCCGACACCGCCGAGGACGCCCACCGGATCTTCGATGGCCTCAACTGGGCCCTGAAGACCTGGCCGAACATGAAGCTTGCCACCACGGGCCTGAAGGGCGCCGAGCGGCTGGCGATGAGCTGGGCCAAGCAGAAGAAGGTCGACGTCATCCTCGCCCGGGCCGACTTCGACCGGCACCGCAAGGCCGCGCCGTTCCGCTGCAACGACCAGATGATCGACCTCGAGCCGGTGTGCGTGCTGACCCTGGCCAACACGCTGAACACCGAGCGGGGTGCGCGCTTCCAGCCCTACGGGCCGGCCCTGAACGCCGGTCAGAAGGCCGAGGAGAAGGGCGTGCGTCACTTGGCCATCCGGGTTCGGGCGCAGACCTGAACCCGATCTCCTCCAGCTCACGCCCTGTCCGGTCCGCCGGGCAGGGCGTCTTTCTGTCCTCGGGGGGCGCGGAGGAGTTGGCGCTGCACCGGCCAGCGGTTTCGGTCCTCCGAACGGGGTCGTCGCGTAGCGTGCGTCCTCCGGGCTTCGTCGGCCGGTAGAGGGCCGTCGGAACGGCGGAGCCGGCGGGCGGCTTGGGCTTGCGCGCAGCGGCTCAGGGTCTCGGAGCAAGCCTATGGTCAAGGTCTGGCTGGTCACAGGCGCCGGCAGCGGCCTGGGGCGGGACGTGGCGGAGGCCGCGCTCAGTTCCGGGGCGGTCGTGGTGGCCGGGGCGCGCACGCCGGACGCCCTGGCGGACCTCCGTGAGGAATGGGGCGATCGGTTGCGTCCGGTCCGGTTGGACGTCCGTGAGGAGGCGGCGGGGCACGCCGCGGTGCGCGAGGCCGTGGAGGCGTTCGACCGGCTCGACGTGCTGGTGAACAACGCCGGCTACCAATTCAACGCGCCCTTCGAGCAGATCCCGTCCGAGCTGTTCCGCGACGTGGTGGAGACCAACCTGTTCGGGGTGGTGAACCTGTCCCGTGCAGCCTTGCCCGTCATGCGCCGGCAGCGAAGCGGCTGCATCTTCCAGGTGTCGTCCATCGGCGGGCGGGTGACCATCCCAGGCAACTCGCCATACCACGCCGCGAAGTTCGCGGTGGGCGGGTTCAGCGACGCCCTGGCGGCCGAGGTGGAGCCGTTTGGGGTGAAGGTCTGCACCCTTGAGCCGGGCGGTATCGCCACGGACTTCCGGCGGCGGGCGGCCGAAACCCTGCCGCCGCTGCTGGCCGACTATGAGGCGTCGGTCGGGCCGACCTACCGCCGAATGGCGGATGCGGACGGCGTGATGGAGAACGCTCCCGTTCGCATTGCCGAGCTGATCGTGCGCCTGGCGGAGGCCGAGACCGTGCCGCGGCGGCTCATCCTGGGTCGGGACGCTCTGGCCTATGTGGAGCAGGTCGAGGCGGCGCGGGCGGCCGAGATGCAGGCCTTGCGTTCGCTGACGGTCTCCACCCTCTTCGATCCCGGCGAGGCGTAGGCGCTGAGGGGGCGAGGGACGAGCCTGGCCTGAGCGGTCCAGCGGGATCGGGGCGCCCCCCGCTCCGCTCGACCAGGCTCTACGCGCCGGCTCCGCCGGCTTATGGAGCCCCTGGCGGGTCTCCGCCTGCTAAGTCGCCTCCAGAGCCCGCGAGCGGTCTCTTGCAGCGGCGGGTGACGATCCTTGGCGCGAGCAGGGACGCGGCGAGTTTCTGGACGGGAGCTGATACGTGCTGGCGTCCCATACCGGACCTAGCCCTCCTAAATTGAGCTCGCCGGCGGCTACGCGGATCGCCCTGATGGTTGGGCCGAGATCGCAGATGGCGATTGACGCGCTGTCTCCTGTCACATATGTCCTACGCGTGTAGGAGATATGCCTTTGAGGATCTTAGGGACGTTTGAGTTTCACGTGCTCGGTGCGGTGGCGAGCTGCAAAGCGGACTGCTACGGCTTGCGTATCCTTGATCAAGTAGATGCATCGCTTGGACGTCGGCCCTCTATTGGGGCACTCTACACTACGTTAGATCGGCTTCAAAAGAAGGGGTTGTTGGAATCTGAGTGGGGTGAAAGCACTGCCGAGCGGGGCGGACGGAGGAAGCGGCTCTACAAGCTCACAAACAGTGCCTTACCCGCGTTGCGGCAAGCCCAACGGGTTTACACATCGGAAGAAGGCGCGCTTGCACCGGTGTTCGGAGCGATCCCGAATGTCTGAGCGATTTACCGGCAAATCGCTCGAGGAATTGCTCGACCTACGAGCCCGTATGGAGATCATCATCCAAGCTGAGAAGGCAGAACAAGCCGAGAACTGCAGCGGAAACAAAGACGTGTTTTATGGAGAGGTGATTGAGCTGGCGAAAGTTATTCATGAACGTCACCATCACATCCGGGACACTGATGAAGCTGTTGCGAGGTGGCGACTCTCTAACGCGCATGTAGCCGCGCCTGAGCTAGTTGAGCCCAAGGAAAAGATCTGGACGACTAAAAACGCTTGGCCGCATCTAAATAAGCCGTCGCGCTTAGCGTTCAGAATCCTACGTCTAGGTCAAAGCCAGGATCGTATCGAGGAGGCGGAGGGCGACGCGCTCGAGACTTTCGAAAGGTCCGTGGTAGTTGAAGGAAGAATAGCAGCATACCTTGGGATGTGGTTGCAAGCTGCAACTGTCCCCGCCTTTCGGTTATTGTGGATAGCACTAGATTGGGCCGGACGACTAATTTTAGCGGACTCCATTTTGAGGTGGTTTCTTAGCTGGTGGTGAGCGTTGGTAAATCGCTAGTAGGATGTACTTATGGTCTCTGCGCCACTCCTTGTGCCCGCTTATTAGAGATAACTTGTTTTAGGGGTCTTTCTTTCTACACAGCCCCCCGGAGACCGACATAGAACTGCCTTGGCGGTCCTAGGCTTGGGACAGCTAGCCACCCACAGCACGCCGCCACAAGGTCCGCTCCTGGGCCGAAACTCTAGCCCGGCGGGAGATGCGGACGCTGTTTGCGCGGTCCCGACGCGCCGTCAGACGGCTGCGACGGGATGGAGCCGGGTGTCGAGCGCGAAGATCTCCTGGCTGACCGCATCGTAGAGCCCCGCCGATTTGGCGGGGTCGAAGATGACGTTCCAGCTGTGGGGCGAGACCACGCTCGGAAGGAGGGTGAAGACGGCGGCGTCCAGGAGCGCATCCCCGAACGCCTGCTGTCCCGCGTTCACGGCTCCGGCCCGAAGCCAGTTAGGGTTGGGGACGTCCTTGGCCTCGACCACGCGCACACCCTTGGCGTCGGCGATCCGCGCCGAGCTCAGCACGTGGGGCACGGTGTTGAGGACCGGGAAGGTCTTGTGCACGGCGACCTCCAGAATGGCCGTGGCCGGGTCTAGGGCGGCGTAGACGGCGCGCCGGCCGCGCGAACTCCAGCGGCCGCCGACGCGGTAGCTTCCTTCGCCGCTGTCCCAGCTTGTCTTGAACCTTGCATCGTCCAGCCGCCAGAGCACCAGCCCGCCGGGCCCCAGCGGCGGCGGGAGCGGCGTCACGTGTAAACGCCGTACTCGACCCGGGTCAGGTGATCCTCCACCGACTCGACGCCGGCGGGGGTTGAGAGGAGATCGAGCGGCTTCCTCTGGTCGAGCGCCAAGGCGGGCCGGTCGAGCCAGGCTTCCGCTTCCGCCTGCGAGCCGAAGATCGCCGTGGCGCGCGAGAGGATCTCGGCGAACTTCCAGACTCGGCCGCTCTGCTCCCGGCTGAGCGGCTTCGCCGTCTCCGTCTGGCGCTTGCGGTAGTAGGTCCTCAAGCTGATCCCGACCGCCTTCTCGAACCCACCATGGTCGGCCCCGAGGAATAGGACCGCGCCAACCAGATGGCTGAGCGCGCGGGCGGGCAGGCCCTCCTGCAGGAGGTCGTGGGCGTCCAGCCGGCTTCGGACCTGACGATGGAGCGTGCCGCTGCCGCCGAGCAGCTCGACGGTGCGCCCGACTCCGGGGTCTTCGACAGGGTGTTCGATCAGGGCCATCGTCTTGCGCCAGGTGACGCACAAGAAGTGACAGCTGACACCCGTGTTTTCAAGGCGGGCTTCATCCGCTCGGCCTTGGGTTGGCCCAGGCGGAGCCGGCGCGGATCGCCTTATCGATCGGGGGCGGCCGGGCGGAGCAGGGGCACGATCTCAGCCGTGGGCGGTCCCAGCAGCTGCTCGCGGATGGCGATCGGGGACCGGCTCATGGCGCAGCTGAACCGATGGGTCGTGTAGCCGGCGCTGGCGGTCAGCCGATGTTTGTCGGCGTCGCGCCCGTCCTTGGGAGCCCGGTCGTCCAGCTCGACGAGGGCGAGGACCGAGAGGTCGGTGCGCGTGGCGATGACATAGTTGACCCGCCCTCGCGCGATCCTGTCCCGGGCGGCCTTTCGGCCGAACCCGCCCTGGGCGGGGCGCATCAGGGCCGCCAGCGAGACCTGCGGCAGGACCTGGTACTCGGGCAAGGCGTGCCGCAAGCGCCGGTAGAAGTCGAGTTCGGCCTCGTTGAGGAGCGGCCTCGGCGCGACGGACGGGTCGCCGTTCCTGGTCTTCAGCCAACCGACCACCAGCGCCAGGAGGCTCGCGAGGCCGACGAACCCGACGCAGGCGATCAAGCGCGTGCTTGGCATAGCAGACCCCGACGGCTGACCCGGCTAGACGCGGACGCACGGAACGGAAGGCCGACCCAGAGCCTAGAAGGCCAGTATAGCCGAGGCGCTCTTCTTACGGGAGAGCCGCCGGACTCGTGCGACGGGGGGACGCAGCGACTTATCTGATTGGGAATCAGCCCTGTTGGCGGAGGGGCGCCGGCTTGCGGTGCTCCGGCACGACCTTGTGCAGGTGGCCGTGCACCACCTCGGCGCTGAACGGCTTGCCGATGAAGCTCGCCCTCTCGGGGAGCTCTCCGGAGGCGGGGGTGCGCCGGCCGGAAGCCACCAGGATGGAGATGGCCGGCCAGTGGCGATCGGTGTGCCGCGCGAGACCGAAGCCGTCCATGAATCCCGGCATCTCCACGTCGGTGAAGAGCACGCTCAGACGGTCTCCATGCTCGCCCAGCATGTCCAACGCCTCGTCGGCGTGCATGGCGGTCAGGACCCTGAAGCCCGCCTCCTCCAGGATGGCGACCGCGTCGGAGAGGATGACGGCGTCGTCGTCGACCACGAGGGCGAAGGGCGGGGCTTCATTTGACATGGCGAGTCAGCGCAGGGCTGACACAAAGGTACAGGCGGTCGGGCGGGTCCGGGCGCCTCCCCTGCGGGGACTGGGCTCTAGGCGCCGGCTGCGCCGGCCCCCGAAGCCCCTCTCGGGTCTTCGCCCGCCGAGCCGCCTCTAGAGCCGCGACGTGCGTCTCTTCCAGCTGCGGGTGACGATCCCGGGCGCGCAGTGGCGACGGTCAGGGGCGACCTTTGAGCCGAAGACGGCGTCCATAGATCTCGACCAGATACCCACAACCTGGCGCCTTGCCTTAACGATCGCCGCGGCGGGGACGGCTACGGCTTCCCTCTGTCGCCCTGGCGCGACCGCGAGTGGGAGAGGACCGGATGTCCTGCCACTTCCTGCCGACGCGCCCGTCCGCGAGCGGACGCGCTATCACCGCCCTTTGCGGGGTGCAGGGCGGAGCCTGCTTCCTCTCCGTCCGGCTGCAGCGCGCGGCCGCCGGCGAGAACCCGGTCCTGGTGGACTTCGAGGCCGAGGCCGTGACGTCGGGCGTCGACGACGTGCTGGAACGGGCCGCCCGGTATGCGGTCGTTCCGCCCACGCTCCGTCACCAGCTCATGCAGGAGCTGGGCGGCCGGTAGGCCCGCGGGCGCGGCGGCCAGCGAGCCCGCCACAGCTCAGGGGTCTGCAGGCGGCGTCGGCCGTCCGATCCGAAGTCCCGGCGGTCGAGCCTCGGACGGATCGGCTGCGCGCGCGGTGTCCGCCTGCGGAGAACCGGCGCCCCAGGCCACGACGGGGCGCGTCGACGTCTTGGGCCCTTGGGGGCACGCCTCCCCCGTGGCCTCGAGGGAGCAGGGTCCGGGCGTGACGGCGAAACTCCGGACGGATCATGCGCCGGCTGGACGGGGATTGTGAGACCAGGACTGGAGGCTTCGGCGGTCGCGTCTAACCGCGTCTCAGGCGGACGGCGCCGTGGGCGCGTCTGTCGCCGGGGCGCGGTCGGGTCCAGGGTCAGGCCGGCGGCGCGGCGGGTCAGGACGTTGTCGCTACGTCTCGCGTCCAGCGGGTCCGGCTTGAGGTCCTGACGGGTCGCGCGCGGTGCGCCGCTCTCAATCACGATCCCTGACCGGGGTCGCGCCTCCCGAAAGACGACCTCGCAAGCGAGGCGTCCCGGCCGGACCCTCCGGCCTTCGCTTCGCTGCAGCCCGGTTTCCAGCCGGGAACGGTCCTTCGTCCGGCGCTCGGGCCCCCGGTCCTCAGCGGGACGTGATCGCGGCGATGACCGCGAGCCAGCCGGTCAGGTCCGGCTGGTCCAGACTGAAGGACTTGAGACCATGAACAGCGTTCACCTGACGGGCCGCATCGGCGGCGACCCCGAAGTCCGCACCTTCCAGAACGGCGACCGGGTGGCCAACTTCAGCCTCGCCACCGAAGAGAAGTGGAACGACCGCCAGACCGGCGAGAAGCGCTCCAAGACCACCTGGCACCCGATCGCGGTCTACACGCCGGGCACGATCAAGTTCCTCGAGGGCTACGTCCACAAGGGCGACCTGATCCAGATCGTCGGCTCGCTCCAGGTGGAGGAGTGGACCGACCAGGAGCAGAAGAAGCGTCGCGCCACCAAGATCGTGGTCCGCACCCCCCGGCACTGCCTGGAGAAGCTGGCCAGCAAGCGCGAGACCGAGCCGACCCAGGGCGCGGCCGACCAGGGCGGCGGGTTCGCTCCGGACCTTGACGACGAGATCCCCTTCTAAGCCGCCAGCGGGCCCGTCCGGACGACCTCCGGGCGGGCCTCAACGTCTCACCCGTCCAGCCTCTGGATCGCCGGGTGGAGAGGACGGCCGCAGCGCGTTGCTGCGGCCTTTTCCATGCCCGCAGCCGCGCCGGACGGAGTGGCCGCGGGTCGCGGCCACGGGCCCGCGCGACGACATCGGAAGGTGACACAGCACCCAGCCCGTCAACCGCTGCGCGGTTCCCCTCCATGCCCGGCCTGCGGCCGCTCGCTCCGGTGACCGGCCGGGGCCCGCTGTCTCCATGCGGCGTCGTCATCGACCGCAGGCGTCGATGCAGCACAGGAGACGACGATGAGGCCCTTCGACCCGGATCTGACACCCGCGATAGCGGCTTGGGAGGCGCTGACCGACGAAGAGCAGGCGATCCAGAACGACGCCTTCTTCGACCTGATCGAGAGCGGGAGAACAACGTGGGGCGGCTGTCTCGAAGCCGTTCGGGCCGGGGCCGCGGATGATCACCCGCATGGCGCCGTGTTGGCCTGGTACTTCAGTCAGGCGATGTCCCCGCTGCGGGCTGACCACCTCGCCGACGCCGCGCTCGCCGCCTCGGAAATGAGGGCGTTCGAGCGGACCCAGTGGCTCGCGTCCGATCCGTGAAAGCCAGGGGCGGTGCGGCCGTCAGCGTCGCTCCCGGCGCGATAGGCGCGCCGGACGGAGTGGCCGCTGGTCGCGGCCACGGGCCCGCGCACGACGACGCCCAATCGTGCCACGGCACCCTGCCCGTCAACGGCTTCGCGGGCGAGCCGCTTCGCCGTTCCCCTCCGCGGCCGGCCGGAGGCCGTCCGCTCCGGTGACTGGCCGGGGCCCACCGTGACCCGAATGGTCGTCGCCGGTCACGGGATCGGCGAAGATCAGGAGATGCTCACATGGCGTTCGGCGACACCGACTTCACCGCTTCCAAGGCTCGTTTCGAGGCTCTCGGCGAGCTCGAACAGGCCGCGCAATGGGTCAGCTTCCTGGACGCC
>CAXUCS010000082.1:0-7899 GCA_964249365.1 uncultured Caulobacteraceae bacterium
CTGAAGGACCGGTTCCACGTGGTGGCGATGGAGCGGCCGGGGTCCGGCTACTCCACCCGCGCGCCCGGCGCTTCCGCAAGGCTCGGCGTGCAGGCGGAGGCGGTGGCCGGCGTGGTCCGCGCGCTAGGGCTGGAGCGGCCGCTCCTGGTCGGCCATTCGCTCGGCGGCGCCCTGGCGCTAGCCACCGCCGTTCAGCACCGGGGCGTCGCGCGGGGGCTCGCCCTCGTCTCACCCCTGACCCAGCCGCAGGACGCCATCCCGGACGCCTTCAAGGGGCTGGCGATCCCCTCGCCGCTGCTCCGCCGGGCTGTGGCCTGGACGATCGCGACGCCCCTGGCGCTGGCCAACCGCGAGCGGGTGCTGGCCACCGTGTTCGGGCCGGAACGGGCGCCGGACGACTGGCCGCTGCGCGGCGGAGGCGCACTCGGCCTGCGGCCGCAGGCCTTCGTCTCGACCTCCACCGACCTCCTGGCCGTTCACGAGGACCTGCCGCGCTTCCACCGCCGCTACGGCGAGCTCGACCTGCCGGTCGGCGTGCTGTTCGGCTCCGGCGACCGCATCCTGGATCCCGCGCTCCACGGCGCGCCCATGCCGGGCCAGATCCGGGGCGCGACCTACCAGGTGCTGGAGGGCGGCGGGCATATGATCCCGCTCACCCGGCCCGCCGAGGTCGCCGCCTTCCTCTCAGAGGTTCATGCGAGGACGTGATGGCCGTCAACCACTACGACATCGTGATCATCGGCGCGGGGCTCTCGGGCGTCGGCGCAGCCCATCACCTCCGGGAGAAGTGCCCGGACCGCTCCGTCCTGATCCTGGAGGCGCGCGACGCCGTCGGCGGCACCTGGGACCTGTTCCGCTATCCCGGCGTGCGCTCCGACAGCGACATGCACACGCTGGGCTACGTGTTCCGCCCTTGGGAGGACGCCAAGGCGATCGCCGACGGTCCGTCCATCCTGCGCTATATCCGTGACACGGCGGCCGAGGACGGGACGGACAGGCTGATCCGCTTCGGTCGGCGGGTGACGAAGGCGAGCTGGTCGAGCCCCCGCGCGCGCTGGACTCTGGAGGTGGAGTGTGCAGGCGGCGTCTCCGAAACGATCACCTGCGGCTTTCTCTTCACCTGCACGGGTTACTACGACTACTCCGGCGGCCACATGCCCGACTTCCCGCAGGTCGAACTCTACCGCGGCCGGCTGATCCACGCCCAGGCCTGGCCGGAGAACCTCGACTACCGCAACAAGCGGGTGGTGGTGATCGGCAGCGGAGCCACGGCGGTGACGCTCGTGCCGGCGCTGGCCGAGCAGGCGGCCCACGTCACCATGCTGCAGAGGACGCCGACCTATGTGGTCTCGCGCCCTGCCGTCGATCCGGTCGCAGACGGCCTGCGCGAGCGGCTTCCGGCCCGCCTGGCCTACGTCCTGACGCGCTGGAAGAACGTGCTCGTGTCCATGCTGTTCTACCAGCTCGCCCGTCGGCGGCCCCGGCAGACGGCCGCGCGGCTGGTCGGCTGGGTCAAGGACTGGCTGGGGCCGGACTATGACGTCGCCTCCCATTTCACGCCACCCTACGATCCCTGGGACCAGCGCGTCTGCCTCTCTCCGGACGGCGACCTCTTCCGAGCGCTCAAGACCGGGGAGGCCGAGGTGGTCACCGACCAGATCGCCCGCTTCACCCCGGACGGCGTCGTCCTCCAGTCCGGCCGCGAGCTGAAGGCGGACATCGTGGTGGCCGCCACCGGGCTCAGGCTTCAGCTCCTCGGCGGCATGGCGGTGGAGGTGGACGGCGCGCCGGCGAAGCTGTCGGACCACCTCGCCTACAAGGGGGCCATGTACAGCGACATTCCGAACATGGCGTCGGCTTTCGGCTACACCAACGCCTCCTGGACGCTGAAGTGCGACCTGACCTGCGACTACGTCTGCCGCCTCCTGAACCACATGAAGCGACATGACTACGCCTGCGCCACGCCCCGCCGGAGCGACGAGGACGCCCATGCGGAGCCGTTGCTGTCCTTCACCTCCGGCTATGTGCAACGCTCGATCCACAACTTTCCCAAGCAGGGCTCGCGCGCGCCGTGGCGGGTGCGCCAGAACTATGCGCTCGACCTGCTGGACCTCCGTCACGGCAGACTGGACGACGGCGCCTTGAAGTTCAGCCGGCCCGAGCTGGTGGCGCCCTGAGCCGGTCGGGGTGGTCCTCGGGGTTGGTCGGCATGCTAAAACCGGCTAATCGGACGGGCGGCGTGACCCGGTAGCTCAGCAGGATAGAGCAGCGCTTTCCTAAAGCGGAGGTCGGGGGTTCGAGTCCCTCCCGGGTCGCCACCCTCTCCGGCGTTCCCTTACCCGCATTGGGATTGCTCCTCAGGTTTGACAGTCTGGGCTGCCGGTTTGACAGCACCTGTTCCTGATCCGGTCCGTGACCAAGCCGCCATGGCGTCGTCGGCGAGGCGATCCTGTTGGGCGGAGCGGGTGTAGCGCTCGGCTTCGGCAAGCGTCTTGTGGCCGAGGATCGACATGATCTGGTGGGCCGTGCAGCCGGCCTCGGCGAGGCAGCGACCGGCCGTCTTGCGCAACCCATGCGCCGTGCGCCGCTGCAGGCCTGCGCTCCGGCAGGCGCCGCTGAACCAGTTGCCGAAGCCGGCGGCTGTGAACGCCGCCCCTTGCGCCGTCATGAGGTAGCTAAGCTGGTCAGCGGGCACGTGGGCCAGCTCGGCGGCCAGCGCGGGATGGAGCGGGATTGAGACGCGTGTCCCGGTCTTCACCTGCCGAACCTGGATGCGCCCGTCCCGGACGTGCTGGCGGCCCATGCCGACCACGTCGCTCCGGCGCTGGCCGGTGTAGAGGAGGAGGGCGAGCGCCAGGCGCTCTCGTGTGCCGGCCGGCCAGCGCTCGGCAAACCTCGCGAGGTCCTCGTCAGACCAGGGCGCGTGACCGTCGCTTTCCACGCGGAGCCGCCTGATCTTGGCTGCCGGGTTGACGCTGATCCAGTTCCGCTCGACGGCGAAGTCCAGCAGCTTGCGGAGGCGCTTCAGAAGGTTGTTGGCGGCGTGCGGTGTCTCCGCCCGATGGTCCATGAGCTTGCGGATGTCGCGCTCACGCATGTCGCGGACTAGGCGCGTCCCGTGCTCCTCACGCAGGCGCTCCAGCATCTGCCGGTAGACGGCACGGGTCGTCGACTTCAGGAGCTTGAAGTCGGAGCTCTCGTAGAAGGCCGCCACCAGGGCGGTGAGCGTACCCTCCGGCAGGCGGGAGGACTTCGGTGCCAGAGCCTCGCCCAGCGCTTCGGCGTAGGCCCGCATGAACTCCAGGGATCCCGGCAGGCCGGGCAGGGCGACCCGATCTCGGCCGGGCGCTCGCAGGTAGTGGCGCATCCGCCCGTGCCGGTCTTTAAACGCCTGGACGTAGCGGAGCTCGATCTTAGCCATCAGCATGGAGGCTATCCCACGAGTTCGCGGTCTCTCCACCGGGCGCGGGCCGGGCGCTCGCGAACGTGATGACGCGAACGCCACCGGCATCGGCCCGCACTTCAAACTCGCCCGGGCGCAGGCCAGCGCTGATGGCGCCCTTGATGGCGCGGCGCACGTCGGCTTCGCGGGCGACAGCGGCTTTGGTCACCCTTCCGCCTCCTGCCGCGACATCGGCCGGCTCCGGTCGAAACCGCGCGAGCGGATGCGGGCCCGGCTCTTCGGCCATGTGCTGAGGTGCTTCGCCCGAATGCGGGCGACCTTCGATTTGATCGCCACGTCCTCGGCCGTCTTCTCCCGGTGCTTGTCGCGGAGGGCGGGGGCGAGGTTGCTTTCCCGGTGTTCGCCGCCGTTCACCAGGGCGATGCGGTGATCGCAGTCCCAGGCGTCGCCGGCCCTGATCTTCCGGCCGGAGATGTGGCAGACGCCGCCATGGCGCTCGAACACGCGGGCGCGGACTCGGGGCGGGACCGGGGGGTCAGGGGTGGCGCCCACCCACTCGTCGGTGGAGCGGGGCATCAGGCGAGCTCCGGCCGGGCGTCGTGGATGACGCCGTCGAGGGCGCGGCCGGTGTGGCGTTTGCCGACATGGGCCATGTAGATGTCGCCTGGGTACGTGGCCTTCGCGCAAAGCTCGGCGTCGGTGTGGCGCTCACGATGGACGAACTGCACGCGGCCGCGCCGAACATCGCCGCCCAGGTCACCACCAGCTTGAGGACGGTGCCGCTCCCACTCGCCATTCTGCTTGTGGTGGTAGGGCACGCCAGCCGCCGCGCACTGGTCGCGGATGGCGCGGAACCACTCAGGGTGGGAAGGCCGTGCCTTGTGCGATCCTTGATCGGTCTCGCCGCCGGTGATGATCCAGTCGAGCGCAGGGCCGGGCGTCTCCATCACGAACTCGCCGCAGCGGCTGAACACCTCGGCGCTGTCTGATCGCAGGCTCGGCGCGCATTCGGGGTGATTGCAGTTCGGACACAGGTCGCGCAGCCATGGCCGCAGGTCCACCGGCCCCATCAGCGGCTCCATGCTCAGGAAGGCGAAGGCCGGCTGGAGCGCCGCCTTGGCCGCCAGGAGCTTGGGAACGTCGCGGTCGGCTTCGGCCTGGGTGACGACGGTGCAGCCGATGGCGGCGTTGCGGGGCCATGCCTCGCGCAAGGCCGCGTCGCGCTTGTCCGCTGTCCTCGGAAGGGTGTCGGCGAACAGCTTGATGATGTTGCCCGGCCGTTTCGTCAGGAGGAGCCAGACAAGGTTCGGCGTGCTTCGGATCAGGTCGAAGAGGTCGGCGCGCCACTCCGGCGGCACGTCGCTGTCGAACACGTCCGCCAGCGAGCTGCAGAAGACGAACGGGCGCGTGCCGGCTTTCGCCGCCGCCCGATCCCAGGCCAGCGGCTTGCGCCGGTTCGCCTCGCTCGTCAGCGCCCGCGTGCCGACGCCCTTGCCTGGGGCGCCGAACTCCGCCCAGCCAAAGCGATCCTCCACCAGCACCTTGGCGTAGCAGCCCTCGCAAGCGCCGAGCAGGCCGTTGCTGACTTTGGTGCAGCCGAGCCAGTGGTTATGGGTGTGATCCGCCCAGCTGATGTGCGTGGTGTCGGCCATCAGGCAGCCTCCGAAGGGGGCCATGGCGTGAACGGTGCGGCGTTAGCAATGTAGAGCGGGTGGCGCGGCTGACCTTCCTTCGTCATGCCGAGGCAGACGAGCTGGACGCCCGCGGCTTCGGCCATCTTGGCGGCCCGCGCAGCCCGACCGAGGTGGGCGCCATGGATGCCCCAGCCAGCGCAGAAGGTGGGCGGGTGCATCCCCAAGCGTCGGCCGAGCGCCGCGGCGGCGAACATCTGGCCGATGATGGCGTCGTTCTCAGGCCCGATCGGGTCGGTTGCGGCCTTCATGTCTGCGAACTCAGTGGCGCGGAAGGCGAAGATGTTCAGCACCTCCAGCGAGCCGTGCCCGAGGCGCTTGGCGCGCCGCTCGCAGCGTTCAACGGTGGGATCGTTCGTCACGTCGTCGGCCGTGCTGGGGTTGAGCATCAGCATGACGAGCGGGACGCGGGTTGGGTCCCACCGCCTCCAGAGCCGGTAGCGATACCCGCGGCAGGACGAGAACTGCGCGCCTGTGTCTGTCAGGAGGTCGGCCATCAGGCGGCCTCGGCGGAGGCGTTGTTGGCGCCCCCGCCGCCCTGGCCACAGTGGAAAAGGACGCCGAGTTGAGCGCCCACGGCGTAGGTCAGCTCGATCAGCTCGGAAAACCGTGCCTTGCCGAGCTTGGAGCTGGAAAGGCCGAGCGGGATGCGGTGACCTCCGTCCAGGCTCTCGACGGAAGCCTGCTCCATGCCGAGCGCGTCAAGGAGGATCAGCCGCCAGACCTCCGGCGCGAGCCTAGCGCCGGTTTCCGGGTGGACGGCCTGCAGGCTGATTTCGGTCAGCAAAGGCCACCAGAGCGCGTTTTGATCGAGCGAGCGCTTGGGCTCCTCGATGATCACGGTGAAGCCGTCTGGCGCACCGCGGACAGCGTTCAGGGCCCGTGCCCGGGCTTGAGCGTGCGCGAGGGTGAAGACGGCTTTCTGGCGCATGTCATGCGCTCTCCCGCTCTGCGGCCTGAAGCTCGACGGCGCGCCGCTCCAGCGCCTTCTTCACATCCAGCGCCTCGCCCGGCGCCCGAGCCCAGAACTCCTGCAGGGGCGCGGTGTTGACGCTCCTAAACCAGGAGAGCTTGGCCGAGCCGGCTACGTCCCGCGCGAACTCCAGGATGCGGTCCGCGAGCTGGCCGAGGGGCACGTTCTCCAGCGGTTCGCGCGGGTCGAACTGGAAGAGGATGCCGCCGGCGCCGACGCGGGACAGGCGAGACGCCTCCGCAAATTGTGCGACCTGCTCGCTCGGCGTCACGTCGATGACGCGCGCCTGATCAAGTTCGGCGCCCTCGTAGAGCGCGGACATGTCCTCCGGGAAGGCCTTGCGCAGCGCCTGGGCCTCCGCGCATTTGCAGATCATCACCCGGCCCATCTTCGGCCAGTTGCCGTCAAGGGTTTGGCGACCGGTCGGCAGGCGCTTGCCGCGCTGCTCGTCGTAGGCCCACTCGTCCTTCACCGGGGCGAACTCGTCCCAGTAGGCGAAGCCGGTGACCGGCTTCCACCCGCCGGCGCGCTGGGCGTCGGCGATGTGGATCTTGACCACGGCCTTGACGATGCCAAGCGGGTTGGTCGGCCCCTTCAACTCGGCGTCGTACTCGATCAGCGGCTCGTCCTCGTCCGGCCGGTAGCGCTGGCTCCGGGCGGCGATCGTGCGCAGGCCGTCGATCGTGGTGATGATCGACATGCGGCGCTTCTTAGGGTCGTCCTTGCTGAAGACGATCGCGCTGATCTGCTTCCGGAAGGGGTCGAGGCCCGCGTTCCTGGCGACGGTGACGAAGAGGTCGAACTCGTCGCTGTTGCAGTCCTTGGCGACGGTCTCCCGGATCAGGCGGAGCTGCGCCGGAGGGTAGGCCTGACCGGAGGCGGGCAGGGCGACAACGTTGTTGCCGGTCATGGTCAGGCTCTCCGACTTGCGGCAATAGCCGCTTCTGCTGCAGCGGCCTTTGCTGGAACATCTGTGTTCCAGACTTCTCCCCGCTTGATCTTCTGAATGGCGGTGCGATTGACGCCGTAGCGAAGCGCCAGTTCACTCGTAGGTACGATTGGACCCAACGCTCTGATTTCTTCTACTTGGCGCGCCGAAAGCTTCGCGCCGGGATTGCTCGCGCCCCAAAGCGCTGAACCATGGGCGTGACGATGCAGCTGGTTGTCGGCGCGCGATACCCAAGCCAAGTTGGCCAAGGTGTTGTTGGTTCTGTTGCCGTCTAGGTGACCGCCGTCGTGGCGAAGCGGTGCCGCACCTATGAAGGCTTCGAGCACAAGGCGATGTACTTGAGCGCACTTCTGTTTACGCCCTGGCCCGCACAGCCCTACGCGGCTGTAGCCGCGGTTGACGGTCTGTACCTTCAACAAAGACGAACCGAAACGACGTACGCTCCCCGCATCGGAGACTTCGTACAAGCCTTCCCAGCCCACCACTGGAAGCCAGCGCTCAAGCATCAAGCCCTCCGGATGGTCAAACTCGGGGCCGCATTGCTCAACGTGGCGCCGGGAATGTCGGGGGGCAGAGCGGCCAGGGCGGCGGCGCGCGCCTCGCCATCGGCGGGCAGCTCCCCCATCGCCTTGGCGCGTGCGCGGAGCGCGTCGGTGAGCGCCTTCCTGTCCAGCATCGGCTTGCCCGGTTTCCAGAACTCCGACGGGATCAGGGCCTCGTCGGTAGGGATCAGCGTCGGCGCCCGGGCGGCCATCGTCAGGGTGGCGGTGGGGCGCTCCACCTTCGGCAGTTCGGCGATGGCGAGCGCCTGGGTGATCAGCTCGCGGGTGGTCTCGATACGGGCGGCGAAGCGGTCCTTGCGGCCCTTCAGCGTCTCCAGCAT
>CAXUCS010000082.1:7909-8698 GCA_964249365.1 uncultured Caulobacteraceae bacterium
ATCCGGTCCAAGCCGGCGATGAAAGCCTCGTCCTCCGCCATGCGGGCGAGGAGGCCGTCGATCATCTCCAGGAGGTTCGTCTCACCTTCAACGGCGTCGAGGATCAGCTCCTCGTCATGGCCGGCGGAGGCGATGATGCTCTCGCGGAGGGCGCGGGCGGCCTGGGTTTCGCGGAGCAGGTCGAGGTGGGGCTTAGCGCTCATCTCGTCCTCTTCGGCTTGGCGTGTACGATCCGGCCGTCGGCGAAGCGGAACTCGGCGGTGAACGGCGCGAGGAGGTAGCCGGTGGGGTCGTTGAGGCTGCGGATGACGTTGCCCGCTACGCGCTCAGCGGCGCCCGGCGGGATGGCGTGCTCCAGGCCGGGGCCATGGTCGGCGTAGATGCGGCGATAGGAGATGGGGGCGTCGGCCGTCATCCGAACACGCTGATCGCGGCGCGGAGGAACACGGTCCCGGCGCCCGCCAGTGCGGCGAGCTCCAGGGCCATGCGGATGAGGGTGCGGAGGTCGGCCATGTCAGGCGGCCTCCACCCCATCAGCGGTGAGCCGATAGGCCGTGGCGGGCTGGATCACCGTCCCGCGCATCTCCTGGCCCACCATGCCAGCGGCGATGTCGAGCAGCGCGTAGACATCATCGACCCAGTCCCAGCGGGTCAGGACGATTGCGCCGCTCCCGGCGGCCTGGGCGACGCCGCCGCCCAAGCTGGAGCCGATCCCGAACCTCCCCGTCGCCGAGGCGTGGCCGCTGTACCCCGTCGCCGAGGCGTGGCCGCTGTACCCCGTCGCCGAGG
>CAXUCS010000083.1:0-1408 GCA_964249365.1 uncultured Caulobacteraceae bacterium
GGGCTCTGCCACGTGGCGCGACGAGACGCGGCGGCGGCGATCGATGCGCTGCTCCGCGCGGTGAACCTGAACCCGGCCCTGCCGATGAGCTGGCGCATGCTGGAAGGGCTTTACCGTATGGGCGGCCAGGGTGCGGAGGCCGCCGCGGCCGCCGCCCGCCTCGCCACGCTGGAGGCGCTGGCGCCCGCGGTCGTGGCGGCCACCTCCCTCTTCTCCGACGGCGATCTCGCGCGGGCGGAAGCGATGGTGCGCGGCTACCTCGTCCACCAAGGCCACGATGTGGAGGCGATGCGGCTCCTGGCGCGGATCGGCATGGCGCGGGAGGTCTACGACGACGCCGAAGCGCTCCTGGAAGGCGTGCTGGCGCTGGCCCCTGACTATGCCGCCGCCCGTCTCGACTACGTCCAGGCGCTCCTGAAGCGCCACCGCTTCGCCCAGGCGCGCGAGGAGGCCCGCCGCCTCCTGGACGAGGACGGCTCGAACCCCGCCTACCGCGAGGCGGCGGCGACCGCGGCGGTGGGGCTCGGCGACCAGGAGACCGCCATCGCCCACTATCGCGCCCTCCTGGCCTCAAGGCCGGACACGCCCGACGTCCACCTGTGGCTCGGCCACGCGCTGAAGACGGTGGGACGGCTAGCCGACGCGGTGGAGAGCTACCGGACCGCCGCCGCGCTCCGTCCGGACTTCGGCGATGCCTGGTGGAGCCTCGCCAACCTGAAGACCTACCGCTTCGCCCCCGCCGAGATCGGGACCATGCAGGTGGCCGAGGCGGCGGCCGGGACGGCTCCGGAAGACCGCAGCCACCTTGCCTTCGCGCTCGGCAAGGCGCTGGAGGACGGGGGCGAGTACGGCGGCGCCTGGCGGTATTATGACATCGGCAACGCCCTGAAGCGGGCGGAGAGCCGCTACCGCCCGGAGGTCCTGGAGACCAACACGCGCGGGCAGAAGGCGGTCTGCACCCGGGTCTTCTTCGAGGCGCGCCGGGGCTGGGGCGACCCCTCGCCGGACCCGATCTTCGTGGTGGGCCTGCCGCGTTCGGGCTCCACCCTGATCGAGCAGATCCTGGCCTCCCACAGCCGGGTGGACGGCACCCAGGAGCTGCCGGACGTCCAGGCCATCGTCTTGGACCTGCAGGGGCGCGACCCCGACCTCGACCACCCCCGCTATCCCGCCGCGCTCCTGGACCTCGACGCCGACGACGCCGCGCACCTCGGGCGCCGCTACCTCCAGGGCGCGGCGCCCCACCGCGGCGGCGCGCCCGTGTTCATCGACAAGATGCCCAACAACTTCCGCCACATCGGGCTGATCCAGCTGATGCTGCCCGAGGCGCGCATCATCGACGCGCGGCGCGAGCCGATGGCCTGCTGCTTCTCCAACCTGAAGCAGCTGTTCGCCCAGGGGCAGGAGT